>CAYTND010000477.1:0-1972 GCA_964438965.1 uncultured Pirellulales bacterium | reverse complement strand
GACCTGTTCATCGGTCAGCTCCATGCCGTGCACTCTTGCGGCGGCCTTGACATACTCCTGCGCCCCCCGGCCGAGACCGGCCTCGAAATCCTTGCGAACAACGTCCTCGACGCTGAACAGATCAGCAAAGACCTTGATGGAGACCCTGGCGTTTACCGCCTCGGTATCGGCGATCACACCGTCAACGTCAAGAACCAGACCATACGTTTTTGTCATATCGCAAAGGAAAATGCTTACACGTACAACAATTGGCGCTGGCTCACGGCGAGCCAGTCACAGGTTCACTGCTTGCATTCTAATATGTCATTTTGATTTTTGCATTTTGATTTTTGCATTTTTCTGCCACGTTTCTCGCCGGTCGCGCATTTATAATAGTGATGATAGTTGTTGGCAGCCGAGAAGCTCCGGAGAATGACGAGTGTGGACAACGACAATAGAGCGGCAAACGATGGCCGGTTAATAGCCAGGGCGCGCAGTGACCCCGAAGCCTTTGTTCGGTTATATCGGATGCACTACGATGCGATATTTCGCTACTGTGCTCATCGTCTTTTTGAAAGAGCCGCTGCCGAAGATGTTACCTCGCAGGTCTTTCTCAAAGTCGTTGAGAAATTCGGGTCTTTCATGGGTGACGAACAGCAGTTTCGCAACTGGCTGTACAAGATTGCAACCAATGCCGTCAATCACCATTTGAGAAAGACTGCTCGCCGAAACAATCTGCTTGAAGGCGCTGCCGAGCAGACGAACAGTCATGATGACGACTATGGAGCATCATCTGAGAGACTGACACTGTTGAGAGAGGCCGTGCTGGCTTTGAAGCCGCGCTACCAAACGATCATCACACTGCGTTTCTTTGAGAATTTGAAACTGACTGAAATTGCCGAGGTGCTTGGTTCTAGTCCCGGTACCGTCCGAAGCCAACTGGCGAGGGCACTTGCCAAACTGCGAAAGGTTTTAGCCACAGAGTTTGCAGAGAAATCAGAGGTAATCGAAAATGAATGATGACGAAAGACAATTTGAAGATTTCGTTAGCAATATCAAGTTTGACGATATACCTGACTCTGACCACCGGAATAAACTCGAACAAGACCTCCTCCGTGTTCTCACAAAGCAGCCTCGGCACAAACAACAACCCTTAAAGATTTGGAGAATAATTATGAAAAGTAATATGACAAAATTAGCCACAGCAGCAGTGATAATTGTCGCTGTTGTACTAACGGTAACAATCCTGGATAGAACTGTGACACCCGCCTGGGCTATTGAGGATACTGTCAAAGCGCTCAACCAATTCAATGGTATCTATTTGAGCGGTGTCGTCGGTGTGCCGATCAAAAAGATTGGTCGCGGGGAGGATTTGGTACTCAGGGACGGTGGAAACATGTCTGTAGAATACTGGATACAGGCAAATGAAGAAAGAACCAGATCAGAGAATTACAGAATTGAAGCAGGCGATGGAACGGTTTGGAGCGTCCACAACAGGATGACTTACAGATACGATCCAATGAGCAACACGGTCCGGGTTCAGTCGGGTCGTGGCATTGAGATGAGTATCTGGCCTTGCGGCGACTACCTGTTGAAATTACAGGAGTTTATGCAGGATTGGCAGGTTATGTACGGCAAAGACGCAGTAACCGGTCGAGATTGCGCATTTATCACCTTGTCCAATCCATCCCAGGGCCAGTCCTGGTGGCTAGAGATTGACTTGGAGACAAACCTGCCTGTGCGTGCCAAGGGATGGCATAACACCCGTCGTGAAGGCACTCCTTCTATGAATTTCCAAAGAATTATTTTCTCCGAAAGACTCCCCGATGACATATTTGAGTTTCAGATTCCTGAAGGAGCTACAGTGGTAGAAGAATAGCAACAAGACTCACACTCATCGGTGCATCTTTCATTTAGCCCAACTTTCACGATTAAGTAGGTAAAACGCCTTTTTTGATAGCGTGCGTGGGTTTAGTTTCCACTACAAGGGTAA
>CAYTND010000476.1:0-1976 GCA_964438965.1 uncultured Pirellulales bacterium | reverse complement strand
GTGGCAGCCGAGTCGGGGCATCAATTAAATCAAGTGCCCTGGTTATGCTGGTTCTATAATCGACAAATTTTACCTTTGCAACCCGGCTCATAAATGTTCCGAACAAAATAATCTTATAAAGGGTATTGACTGTCAAGAGATTTTGGGTAAATTTATACAAACCCCGTAAGGGAAATCAGGTTGCGGGGTGTAATTTGAGTTGGTTTTGTGGAGATTGACCCCGTTAGAAAGAAATTTTACTCTAACGGGAGCTAAGAGACGATATTAGTAAAAAAAACGATATTTCAAAATAATATTTCTAACGGGGTAAATATGATAGAGGTCAAAGAGCTTCGGCGTAGTTTCGGCCCGGTTGTCGCTGTTGATGGTATATCGTTCAGTGTTGAAAAGGGTCAGGTTTTGGGTCTTCTTGGGCCTAACGGGGCCGGCAAGAGCACAGCGATGAGAATGTTGGCGTGTTTTCTGCGGCCTGACAGCGGGACAGCTACTATACGCGGGTATGATATTTTGCAGAATCCTATCGAGGTCAGGCGGACAATTGGATATTTAGCGGAGAATGTGCCGGCGTATAACGAAATGACGGTGGGTGGCTTTTTGAACTTTGTTTGCGATGCCAGACAGATTAAGGGCAAGGAACGTAAGCAGGCGCTTGACCGGATTGTCCCGAAGTGCTCAATTGAGTCAGTATATCACCAGACGATTGAGACGCTGTCAAAAGGATATAAACGGCGTGTGGGATTGGCTCAGGCGTTAATCCACGACCCGGATGTGCTGATTCTTGATGAACCCACTGACGGGCTGGACCCTAATCAAAAACATGAGGTCAGAAAACTGATAAATAAAATGGCAAAAGACAAGTGCATTATTATCTCGACTCACATCCTCGAAGAAGTGGAGGCGGTTTGCTCGAGGACGATAATCATTGCCAAAGGCCGAATACTCGTAGATTCAACGCCGGGCCAGTTGAAGGAGAAATACCAGTGCAGTCTTGATGCTGTTTTTCGCAGGATTACTAAAATGAAAGTGAACTAAAGTGAACTAAAGTGAGCTAAAGTTAAAAAAATAATCAATAACTTTAGCTCACTTTAGGCACTTTTAACTTTAGGCACTTATTTATGGGAGTACAAAAGAATGAATAGTTTTTTGGCGGTGTTCAAGAGGGAACTAAAAAGTTATTTTACGACGCCTCTTGCATATGTGTTTCTTGTGATATTTTTGTTTTTCTCGGGGTACCTGACATTCAAAGAGGGCTTTTATGAAATGCGGCAGGCAGATATGAGTGCGTTTTTTATGAACCTGCCGCTGCTGTTTGTTTTTATGGTGCCATCGACTGCGATGCGTCTATGGGCGGAAGAGCGCAAGGTCGGTTCGATTGAGCTGCTGTTTACTCTGCCGATTACGATAACACAGGCGGTTTTAGGAAAGTTCTTTGCGGCGTGGCTTTTCCTCGTGATTGCATTGGCGCTGACTTTCCCTATGGTGATTACAGTATGTTACCTTGGTGAGCCGGATATCGGCCTGATAATTACCGGTTACTTAGGGAGCGTGTTGATGGCGGGCGGCTTTCTTGCTATCGGCTGTTTCTTTTCGGCGGTCAGTAAGAACCAGGTGATAAGTTTTGTTCTGTCCGTGGTTACCTGTGCAGTGCTTGTTTTTGCGGGTATGCCGACAACGCTAAGTTTCGTTTCGACGTTTTTGCCGGCCGGCCTGGTCTCAGCGATAGAGAATATGAGCTTCCAGACACACTTCGAATCAATCCAGAGGGGTGTGCTGAAGTTTGAAGACCTTTCTTACTTTATATTGTTGATTATCGGGTGGATTGCCGCGTGCAGTATTGTTTTGGATGAAAGGAAAGCGAGATAATGAACCGAACGATACGAACAATTATCGGAGCGTGCCTTGTTTTGGTGATTATTTTCTCTGCGATAAGTATTTGCCAAAATATTGGAAAGGGTTTGAAGGCTGATATTACGGAC
>CAYTND010000475.1:0-2003 GCA_964438965.1 uncultured Pirellulales bacterium | reverse complement strand
CAGCATCTCAATCGAGCCGGTCTTGCGCTCTTCAGCCCATAGACGCATTGCGGTAGACGGTACCATAAAAACAAACAGCAGCGGCAAATTCATAAAAAAAGTACGCATATCTGCCTGCCTTGCTTCAAAAAAACCCTGTTTAAATGTTAGATACCCGGAGAAAAACAGGAAAATAACGAGAAACACATATGCCAGAGGCGTTGTAAAGTAACCCTTGAACTCCCTTTTGAACACTGCCCAAAAACTATGCATTTATAAACTCCTCTGCAAATGTCAGTTTGATATTCCAGCCAAAAAATACTTAAGCAACTTTCACCTTGGTAATCTTACGAAAAACTGCCTCCAGGCTACACTTGTACTTTTCCTTCAGCTTCTCAGGCGTTGAATCTACCAGTATCCGCCCTTGGGAAATAATTATCGTTCTCGAGCACACAACCTCCACCTCTTCGAGAATGTGAGTCGAGACAATAATGCACTTATCCTTAGCCATCTTGTTGATTAACTGCCGAACATCGTGCTTCTGGTTTGGGTCCAACCCGTCTGTGGGCTCATCAAGAATAAGAACTTCCGGGTCGTGAACTAATGCTTGAGCCAGCCCCACACGCCGCCGATACCCCTTTGACAGCGTCTCAATCGACTGATGGTACACAGATTCAATTGAGCACATCGGAACAATCCTGTCCAAAGCCTTTTTTCGCTTTTTTCCGGAAATCCGTCTCGCATCGCAAACAAAGTCCAGAAATCCCCCTACTGTCATCTCGTTGTAAGCTGGCGCATTTTCCGCCAGATAACCAAGCAACCGCCTTACTTCTACGGGATTTTTCAAAATATCATACCCACAGACGGTAGCCGTTCCGCTATCCGGCCTAAGAAAACAAGCCAGCATTCTCATAGCCGTGCTTTTTCCAGCTCCATTGGGGCCAAGAAAGCCTAATACTTCTCCCTTTCCGACATCGAATGATATGCCGTCGACCGCAACGATTGGCCCGAAACTGCGCCGCAGTTCCTTTACGCTTATCATATTTGCCTCCTAATAAAGCCCCGTAAAGCTGCCATTATTCGTAAATTTTCTTTATACGTTAATTTTCTTTATACGTTCGATTCAAGAGCAAGTATTTGTGTATATTTATAATAACCTTTATTAAACAGTCAAGTATTCAATTCATCCAAAGCAGAATACACAAACGGCCGAATTGTCCTCGGAACAGCGACGGTTGGACACCAGACAAATCTGCGGGGGGATTTTCTAAAACCAACACTCATAATTTTCTGTCGAGTTTTCGGTAGCTTATAGCCTCTGCTATGTATTCCGGGGCGATGTTTTCGACGCCGGACAGGTCAGCAATTGTGTGGGCGACTTTGCAAATCTTGTCATGGGCACGGGCGGACAGGCCAAATTCTGTCATCGCTTGTTTGAGCATCATTTCAGAAGCCAAGTCGAGCTCGCAGAACTTTCTAACCTGCTTATGACTCATTCTGGAATTAGTAATTACTTTGCCGCCGAAGCGCTTCGCCTGAATACCCCTCGCTCTTATGACCCCTTCTCTTATCGTAGATGAGTCTAACTGATTTGCCTTTGAACGTAGCTTGCTGAAAGTTACCGCAGGGACATCGATATGAATATCTATCCTGTCGATTAAAGGCCCGGATATTTTCGATAAATATCGCTCAATCTGGCCGGGGCTGCACCGACACCGGCGGCTGTCAGAGCCATGGAAGCCGCAGGGACACGGATTACAGGAAGCAACTAAAAGAAAATTGGCGAAATAAGTTATACTCCGCTTCGCTCGGGATACAGTAACAGTACCATCCTCTAAAGGTTGTCGAATCATCTCCAAAACGTGACGTGGAAATTCAGTGAACTCATCGAGAAATAAAATGCCATGATGAGCAAGTGACAATTCTCCAGGCCGAGGGTTCGTCCCTCCACCTATCAAAGCCGGGCCACTTGCTGTATGATGGGGCGTTCGTACAGGTCGTGTAGCTAATAGCGCCTTTCCTTT
>CAYTND010000474.1:0-2020 GCA_964438965.1 uncultured Pirellulales bacterium | reverse complement strand
TACATAACTCTGGTTCTATTCAAGGTTTATTGTCCCGCTTTTGCCGCCGCTTTTTCGCACCAGGCGGATATTCTCTATCTTCATACCGCGGTCCACCGCCTTGCACATATCATAGATGGTCAGGGCGGCCACGGCAGTTGCCGTCAGCGCCTCCATCTCCACCCCCGTTTTACCGGTGCTGCTGGCAGTGGCGGTAATCTCTATAGTGCTGTTCGCCTCGTCCGGACTGAACTCAACCTTGACATCCCCGATAAGAATCGGGTGGCACAGAGGTATCAGGTCAGGCGTTCGCTTGGCAGCCATAATACCCGCCAGCTGAGCTACCGTCAGGACATCACCTTTAGCCGTCCCGCCCTGCTTGATTAACTGAAAGGTAGCGGCCTGCATCCTGACGACACCTTTGGCTACTGCCTCGCGGATGGTATCAGGCTTCTCGGTGACATCTACCATCCGGGGGCGACCGGCATCATCCATGTGGGTCAGCTTTTCCACGATTATCCCCCTACCTGAGAGAAGGGCCTGCCCTTGTGCCTGATACCTTCAGCCAGTTGGTGTCCCAGTGGCTTTCGGGCAATTGCTTCCTCAATCAGGTTTTTCAGTTCCTCAGCCGAGGCGCCACGGCGCAGAGGCTCCCTCAGGTCTATTTCTTCCTCGCTCAACAGGCACGAGCGAAGCTTGCCGTCAGCGGTGAGGCGGAGTCGGTTGCAATGGTAGCAGAAATGCTCCGTAACCGGTGTGATAAAGCCAATGGTGCCGTTAGAACTAGGCAGGCAGAAGTATTTAGCCGGCCCGTTGCCGACGTTGACCCGGCAGGGCTCCATTTTACCCAGCGGGTCAAGGCGGCGCTTCATATCCCTGACAGAGACGAGCTTGGCTGCCATGGACTCGTCGCCGCTGGTGGGCATGAGTTCAATGAAGCGTACATGCCACCCGTCGCTGACGGTCCTGGCGGCGAAATCGGGGAGTTCATCATCGTTAACCCCGGACATGACCACCACATTAATCTTAACCGGGTTGAGCCCTACGGCTCTGGCAACCTCGATACCTTCCAGCGTATCTTCAAGATTGCCGCACCGCGTAATCTGTTCAAATCTGTCGGGTTTGAGGGTATCCAGGCTGATGTTGACCCTCTGTAAGCCGGACTGTTTCAGTTCAGCGGCATGGCACGCCAGCATATTGCCGTTTGTCGTCAGGGAGATATCGTCGATAGTATCTATGCTGGCTAGCAGCCGCACCAGTTCCGGCAGTCCTGCCCTCACCAGGGGTTCTCCACCGGTGAGCCTGACCTTATTTATGCCCATCTCAGCGGCGGCTTTAACTACGGTGTAGATTTCCTCATAGTTGAGAATATCGTCGTGCGACATCAGGCTGACGCCCTCCGCCGGCATGCAGTAAACACAGCGCAGGTTACAGCGGTCAGTTACCGAGATGCGCAGATAATTTATAGGACGCTGAAATGAATCAGAAAGTCCGGTCATAGTAATACTTGCTCCTGTAATCTACTGGTATTCTATCCCACATTGTTTATTATAACCTATTTTTACCGAATGCTTAATTTCTTCAGCAGTTCACAGGCTTTTCTGGCTGCCTGTCCCCGATGGCTAACCTGGTTTTTTAGCTCCAGCGTCAATTCCGCCATTGTTTTGCCCAGCTCTGGCAGGTAAAAGACCGGGTCGTAGCCGAATCCCTGGTCACCCGTCGGCGCCAGGGTTATAAAGCCCCGGCACTCACCGGAGCAAAGCTCCACCGTCTCATCAGGTGTCGCTATAACAATCACGCACCGGAAACGGGCTGCCCGTTTCTCCTCGGGTACATCCTTGAGCCTTGCCAGCAGGTAACTTATTCTCTCTATATCTGAGGCCCCTTCACCAGCATAGCGGGCTGACAGTGGGCCTGGCTCACCGCCCAGAGCCTCAACCTCCAGCCCCGAGTCATCAGCCAGGGATAATAACTGGCTTTCGGCAGCCAGGGCTGTTGCCTTTAGTCTGGCGTTTTCCTCCAGACTTCCTCCTACTTCATC
>CAYTND010000473.1:0-2025 GCA_964438965.1 uncultured Pirellulales bacterium | reverse complement strand
ACAGATAAGCCATACGACAAACGCAACACTCAAAATCCTGATTAAAACGACCATTTTTGTTCTTCTAAAACCTTTAGCGGTTCATTTTCCTCAACAAATCTTTCCTGGCCTGGACACGTAGTTTGGCGTTCTCGTAGCGTCTTTTTTCATCCTCTGTTTCAGGTAATATCGGAGCCACTGCAACAGGGCGTTTATCTTCGCCAAGTGCCACAAAAGTCAGATGAGCCGTCGTAGCTATAATTTGCTTAGCGAGGTAAGGGTCTTCCCGAATGACCTGAACGCCAACTTCCATTGAAGTATGGCCAACATAATTAACAGAAGCCTTCAACACAACGTGGTCGCCGACACGAATCGGTTCTTTGAACGATAGCGAATCGATACTTGCAGTTACAACCTCTTTGCCGCAATGCCTTTGGGCAGCCATTGAGGCGATCATGTCTATCCAGGCTATAATCACACCGCCAAAGGCAGTCCCGTAAGGATTAGCCTGATGAGGCATCAACAGATACCTGCTCTCAACGGCACTATCGCCTGGTTTTTTACCTTCCATATTGTTCGGCCATTTCTAAAAGTTTACAAAGTTTTTGAGCAGAAACACACGAAAGCAAACAGAATACTACCTCTATTATGGCTGCTGGCGTGCCCCCCGAAAACTGTACCATTGCGGATTAGAGAGTATCCGATAAGATAAGTCTGTTTTTTTTGGAAAGGATGCTCACATGAAAAGGAAATACCGTAAACCGGAACAAATAGTTAAATTGCTTCGTGAGGCCGAAGCTAAATTGGCCCAGGGCCAGACAGTCGATGAGGTGTGCAGGCAGTTGGAAATCAGCGATGCGACCTATTACAACTGGCGAAAGCAATACGGACAAATGAAACTTAACCAGATTAAACAGCTCAAAGCGGTTCAAAAGCAAAATACTCGGCTCAAAAAGCTGGTGGCGGATTTATCGCTGGATAATGCGATTCTCAAAGAAGCGTTATCGGGAAATTACTGAGCCCGGCCAGGAAACGCGAGGCGGTTGAGCATGTTCAATCCGCCTTTGACGGAGATGTTTCCGATCGTCGGGCTTGTGAAGTGATCGGTCAGCCGAGAATGACCCAGCGTTATAAAACGAAGCAGCCGGATAAGGACAAGGCATTGACGGCAGAGATAAAGAAGCTTGCGAAAAAGCATAAGCGATACGGCTATCGTATGATTACAGCCAAACTGCGTCAAAAAGGCTGGAATGTTAATCACAAGCGTGTTCAGCGGATATGGCAAAAGGAGGGCTTACAAGTGCCTTACAGGCGCAAATTCAAGAAGGCAAAGGGCAGTTCACAGAACAGTTGCGCTGTCAGAAAGGCAGAACATATCAACCACGTATGGACATATGATTTTATGAGTGACCAGACAGAAGACGGCCGAAGCCTGAAGTTTTTAACTGTACTCGATGAATTTACTCGTGAGTCCCTGACGATTGAAGTCGGCATATCGATCAAGTCGAAGGATGTGATTGCTGTGCTGGAGTATTTGTTTATGGTTCGCGGAACGCCAAAGTTTATCCGCAGTGATAACGGACCTGAGTTTATTGCTGATGCGATAAAAAGGTGGCTTAAAGACCAGGGCGTTGAGACATTATACATAGAACCCGGCAGTCCGTGGGAGAACGGCTACATCGAATCGTTCAATGGCAAGTTTCGTGATGAGATTTTGAATCGTGAAGTATTTTACTCAGTGAAGGAGGCGAAAGCTATTGCTGAGAACTGGCGGTTGGAATATAATGACCATCGGCCACATAGCAGCCTGGGCTATAAGACGCCGGCGGCGTTTGCAACTGAATGTATTGCTGAGGCTTCGCCTACGGCTCAGCCTCAGCAATACATTGAACAAAACGTGGATAACTCTCTAATCAAGGTTGGTACATAATATGGGGTCAGATCAACAGATATGGGCAAAACCTGGCGGAAATGCTTGATAGACTCGTGTACAACGTTGGTTATAAGTCAGCGATGGATGATGGACAAAGCATTGATCTGTGTTTT
>CAYTND010000472.1:0-2031 GCA_964438965.1 uncultured Pirellulales bacterium | reverse complement strand
TATGGATCCCGACAACTTCCAAAAAAAAACCAACCAAACCCAACCTTGGGGACAATCTTTTTATCTTTGTCTTCTGACTTTTGCCTTTATTCTCTGCGGCAAGAGCTTATAATACCTTCGTATCGCTACTTTGTGGGAAAGAAAGGAAGCTTGAAAGAATATCTGATATGAATAAAAAGCGTTCTTTCACCTTGAACATTTGCGCCCTATTGGCTGCCTTTGCCTTGGCCGGCTGCTATAAACCCACAGTCTATCCGGAGCTGGTTACGCCGTCATTGATGCCACTGACGCCGCTGTCAACTACGCTACAGTCGCCACCGTCGCCAAAGGTGCCAACATTTGTAATTCCGGGCCAGTACCGTATTGTCGGTACGTCGGTCCAGCGTCTGCCGATTTTATCCTTCGTGCTTGGTCAAGGTTCGGATGTAACCTTCATCCTGGCAACCATTCACGGCGACGAGCCTGCGGGGACACCCCTTGTCCGCCGGTTAGGGAAATATCTCCAGCAGCAGCCACACCTGATGGCTGGACGAACGGTTGTGCTTTTAGCCGTGGCAAATCCTGATGGCATGGCCCACAGCAGCCGTTTCAACGCTAATGGCGTCGACCTCAACCGCAATTTCCCGGCGTCTAACCGCCTCAACAATAAACAGTCCGGAGCCACTGCGCTTTCTGAACCGGAAGCACGTCTGGTCAAACAACTCATCGAGCAATACTCCCCCGACCGCGTTGTCAGCGTTCATCAGCCGTTGGCCTGCATTGACTACGACGGCCCCGGCACAACTTTAGCTGTTCGAATGGCACAATATTGTGGTTTGTCCGTAAAAAGGCTGGGCGCAAAGCCCGGCTCGCTCGGCTCATACGTTGGAGTTGAGATGGGGGTTCCCATCATAACTTTCGAGATGCTGCAAGATGACTCAGGACTCGATTCGCAAACCCTGTGGCGGCGATACGGAAAAGCACTCATAGCTGCTATCGTTTATCCGGACCCGGTCAAATAAATCAGATTGACAGAAGTCAGAGGACAGAGTCTATCCTCTACCGGCTGTCCGCTAATTTTCCGCGTGAAATCCTCTCGGTTTTTAGCTAAAATAGTAACAATGGGTATATTCAAGCTAAATAATGAGTTCAAGCCTGCCGGCGACCAGCCGCAAGCCATAGAACGGCTTGTAGAAGGAATGCACGCGGGCAAAAATTTGCAGATGCTGATGGGTGTTACCGGCAGCGGAAAAACATTCACAATGGCTAACGTTATAGCTCAACACAACCTGCCGGCCCTTGTTATCTCCCACAATAAGACATTAGCCGCTCAGCTTTATGAGGAATTTAAAGAGCTATTCCCGGAAAACGCCGTTGAATATTTTGTCAGCTACTACGATTACTATCAGCCGGAAGCATACATTCCCCAGCGGGACATATACATAGAAAAGGACGCCTCGAAGAATAATGACCTCGACCGGCTCCGCCTTTCAACCACAACCAGCCTTTCAGCGAGAGATGATTGTATTATTGTTGCTTCTGTCTCCTGTATCTTCGGTCTTGGCTCGCCCGAAGATTATAAAGCCAGCGTCGTCGCCATCCGCACCGGCGAACAATGCAACAGAAATGAGCTGCTCGGCAGGTTAGCCGACATCCAGTACACCAGAAACGACATCGATTTCCAGAGAGGAACGTTCAGGGTTCGCGGCGATGTGGTCGAGCTGCATCCTTCTTACGAATCTTTTGCAGTCCGCATCGAATTCTTCGGCGATGAAGTAGAAAGGATAAGCTATATCAATCCCATATCCGCAGAAGTCCTCGCCGTGGAAAAACAGCTCTTTATATATCCTGCCCAGCATTACATTATGCCGTCAGAGAGGATCGGCTCTGCGGTAGAGGGCATAAAGGCCGAGCTGCAACAGCGATTGGCCGAGCTGCGGGGACAAGGCAAACTCTTGGAAGCCCAACGACTTCAGGCACGAACGATGTACGATATTGAAATGATGCAGGAGGCCGGCTATCGCAGCGGGATTGAAAATTACGCCCGACACC
>CAYTND010000471.1:0-2038 GCA_964438965.1 uncultured Pirellulales bacterium | reverse complement strand
CCAATGGGTCGAGGCTGGAAATGCGGCTTTGCAGTTGATCCATGCCACCTAAAGCACGGCCGGATTGATAGAGCCGTTCATTATTGTTGACCTACGCAACAAGGCGAATTGACTTGATACAGATGCATGCCATCTAACAACTCGCGGCATCTGACCAGGGATGCGAGGCGTTTTGATGTCGTTTGTTCTGAACCCTGGCAGATGAGTTCGGGTCCGTTAGGCAGCCAGTTCTTAAATCACGGATGGAGGTTTTTATGCAAAATGAGCAATGGAAAACGAGAAAAGTAGTCGTTGTAGGAGCGGGTGCGGTGGGTTCTACATTCGCCTACGCCTTGGCCCAGAGCGGTTTAGCGGATGAGATTGCACTGGTTGATGTCAACCATGAATTGGTCAAGGGTCAAGTCATGGATCTTTCACATGGTCTTTCGTACTATCCCAATGTGGAGATTTCTGTGGGGGAGAGTGACGACTACAGGGACGCACATGTGGTTGTGATTACGGCAGGAGCTAAACAGCAAAGTGGTCAATCGCGGCTTGACCTACTTCAGAGGAATGCTGCGATTATCGAAGATATCGTAGACGACATAGTTGCGCAGGGGTCTGAAGGAATCATTATTGTGGTCATCAATCCCGTCGATGTCTTGACGTATTTGGCGCACAAGAGGACTTCGTGGGAAAGGGGTCGTGTGATTGGATCAGGCACGGTCCTGGATAGCGCGAGCTTTCGGTATCTATTAAGCAAGCAATGTGGCGTCGATGTTCACAATGTACATGCTTATGTGTTGGGAGAACATGGCGACAGCCAAGTGGCGGCATGGTCTATGACTCATCTTGCTGGGGTGCCGATCAATGAGTACTGCGAGCATTGCGGCGGGTGTGATGATTGGGAACAGATTCAGAGTGACATTGGTGAGGCTGTGAGACGATCTGCGTACCATATTATTGAGTACAAAGGGGCAACAAGCTATGCGGTTGGCCTGGCCTTGTTACGAATTGTGGGCGCCATTCTTAGGAATGAGAGGAGCGTTCTGACCGTATCAGTTCCTTTAGAAGGCGAGTATGGTTTGATCAATGTTAGCATGGGTGTACCAAGTATCGTGGCTCAGAACGGCGTAGAAAACATTATCGAGGCGAACCTATCACCGAGTGAGACAGAGGCCCTTAACGCTTCAGCGGTAATATTGCGAGAATCCATCGAGGAAGTTGCACAGTCCCGTTAGCGTGATGCGGAAGCGAGGCTGTCTGAAGAGCCCGGGGAGATAGTACCGCACGCCGGGATCTATGCGGGGGCTGTTGGGTAACTGGCAATCCTACCGCGATAGCCTGCCGCACCATTTTTTATTACAGGTCTATTCGCTTATTACAAGAAGGATATAGCCAATGAGTAAAACGAAAGCTGTTCCCATTTCTGTGGACATCGTCCGTCGGATTGCTCGCATCTGGAGTATTTTGGTACTTGCATTTGTCCTGTTTAGGATTCTCCTTCCCGATCCCTATGCTACCGAACCAGTACCAATCGTGGATTGGTTCCTTTTGAGTTTGTGGGGAGTGGCTGTCTTGGGATTGCTGGTTGCCTGGCGATGGGAACTCGTGGGGGGAATCATGGCGATAGTTATGATGGTCATGCGTGAATTGGCTTGGGTCATACTCAAGGGCCAATGGTTTGTGGGCTTTCTGATTGTCTGGTTGTTCATTGTGCCGCCTGCGATTCTGTTCTTAGTTGTCTGGGGATTGGAGAGAAAGGCGAAGGATTCATAGCCTCGATTTCGTATGTGCCTCGGAGGTCCCCTCAAATAACCACCACAGGGGTCAGACTTCCGGCGCCCGGCGATGCGCCCTTGGTTGGAGCGTCTGGCTACCACTCGCTGTAGGCGACCGGGGATGCGAACCAAACCGGGACATAGGTAACAGAAAATTCTCACAACATAGGTAACACATATTCTCAAGACATGGGTAACACTTTCTCAAGTAGGAGGTGTGCCCATGCCCTGGAAAGGTGTTACCGTGAGTGAACAAAGACAGCGATTCCTCGAAGACT
>CAYTND010000470.1:0-2041 GCA_964438965.1 uncultured Pirellulales bacterium | reverse complement strand
GAAGCCGCCCATCATCCCCCAGTCGCCACCGTGCCATCCCCAAATTGCGCCCAAGACCAAGGGCAAGACGATAAGGGCGGCGATGACCATGCCCCCGACAATCAGAGCTGTCTTGACATCTTTGTCCATTCTTGTACCTCCCCAGGCTTGGCTTCAGTTCAGGTGAATCACTTTCAACAGGCAGGCAAGTACACACTGGGCGAATTCCCGACAGCTAGAGGGGCTGGGCATTGGTATCTCATAGGACGCTGCCTGCCCCAAGCAACTTATGGGGACACGCCAGTGCTGCGGCACAGATTCCGTAATCGCGGTGCTCAGGGTGACACTTATCATAATCTATTACGGCCATCCTTCTGTGCATGGGTGTCTCCCTCTCTACTCAATTGGATATTTGCCACCTAAAATAGGTGCGGCTGCAGAATAATCAGCAACTAGCGCTAATGAATGCTCACAGCATTCAAGCTCCTACTAGCAACACGCGCTGAACAAAGACCCCTAGAACGTCACCACACGATCGTACCCAGCGTAGGCGTTGGCGGCATCCACCGACGTGCCGAAGCCGCTGTTCTTACCTGCAAAGTCGTCTTCCGTGACCCCAAGGGCACGGCCACTGGGCTCGCAGACAGAAATCCTGACGTTACGGGCAAAAAGGAAGTCCATCAACTCCTTCAGTGGCGGCACACCAATACCTTGGACCTGCGCCGCAATGTGGTCCTTGATTAACGGCGCGGCCTCTAACATCAGGATGATGCCGGTCTCATGCCCTGCCTCGATAACGCCCTTTGCCTCCATAAAGGGGAAAGTGGCCCTGGTAGGATCGTCGGTCCCGTGAGTTCCGATGAACAATATCTTTGCCATGTTTCACCATTCTCCCTGTATTAGATCCGCTATGCTAATCATTGTAATCTCCAATTCCCGATGGCACCACCCATACCGTGTACGAAGACTATGGCTTCATCCCCTGCACCTTGCTCAATGCAGTTGATCTTCACGTTGTTGACGGTGATCAATGGCATTGAGAAAGACCTCCTTTCAGTGTGCTATCTTGGCCGATACTTTCAGCACCAACTGTAGGTGGCTATGGTAGGGCCCCGCTCGTTGGCTGGCAATGCGCCTGGGAGATCGGCTCGCGCTGGTCTTGACGCGCAATCTGCGCGTCGCCAGGTTGATGCAGCGCATTGAGAATGGTTCCTTTGTTTGACCCTGCCCTATTCTCACGCGTAGGCTTGGCCCGAAAAAAGGCCGCCCGTTACGACGAGCGGCCATCAGCTTCAACCCGTTGACTTCCTGATCGGCCAAGCGGACCTTACTGTCCCTGCTTCAGAAGTTACGCGGTAATGTAACCCTCAGTACGTGGAGGTCGGAGGTTCAAATCCTCTCTCCCCGACTCTTCTTTTCTACCTCCTTTGTGCCACCGCTACCTACTGTGATCCATCACCCATTCCTGGCCTATCGCTTAGCCCTTGTCACAGAAGCCACGCAGCCGCTCGGCTTCCAGCGTATCCAGGCCCAAAGATGGTGCAATGATCATGTACAGGCCAACGGCAAGCTGGCGCCGCGCGGCATACCTTGGGTAGGCTCGGCCGAGGTCTCACCGGGGACTGGTCTGCCCCCCGGATCCGGGACCGGTTTTCGGGGGACAGATCAAGGTCGGGCCTCAAACTCATTCATGAAAGACAATGACCCCGGTTTGTGTTAAACTAGTAGCAGCCACGTAAACCGAGGATATGCGCTGCAGAGATGCCGCCTGACCTTTGTACGAGGGATCGGCGGTTTTTTGTTGTGACAGCAGACTCTTACTTGCAGGCGAGGGTCAGCTGTTGAAAGCACCCGGGGTCCCTGGTCCGCGAGGATCAGGTGAAGCAGTGGACTTTTGGCGACGCAAGTAGGCGCTTCATGACAAACGAATTTGCCCAATTGGGTCTGCACCCGCAGCTGGTGCAGACCGTAACCGATCTTGGTTACACCACCCCTACTCCCATTCAGTCGAAGATCATCCCGTTAATGCTGGCAGGTCACGATCTTATCGGCCAGGCCCAGA
>CAYTND010000469.1:0-2049 GCA_964438965.1 uncultured Pirellulales bacterium | reverse complement strand
TTCAACTCTGCATCCTGACTTCAGGACTCGATGCCAGTCTTCTATGCGCCAGCGCAGACAATACCACTCTATACAATGTATCGCATCATCGATGGATTTTATGTCAATTGTCGTCAGCAAAAACCATTCGAGAGGTTCAACACCAGCCGGTGGGTTGTCCTCGTTCACATGGACAACCCATATTGGAATAGGATCTTTGTCTTTACAATATGGCGGAGGATTAAGCTCCACCTGTGTATAGCGAACAGAAATCTCCGCAGTGCGTGCCGCCCTTTTGCAACGTGCTTTCTGTTTACTCTTTTTGAGCCTGAGGCTTTGCCTGGGAACCTTGATATTAACCCGGGCTTGAACCGGCGACAGTCTTGCGCTATCGAACAGTTTATACTCTCCTGTAGTTCTGCGGTCGTATTGGGCGCGTACAAGCAGATCAACACTTGAACAATCGCAGCGTTGATCGTCAAACATCTCAAAAAAATCCCCCTCTCGGTCCATAACGTTGATCAAAGAAGTGTGGGGCATCTGAAGTTTTAATGACATACAATCCCGCACCCCTTCGATCCAGCAAAAAGTTTTCTTCTCTTCAATGGGGATTGCCGAGGCAGGCCGCTTATCATTTTCTGATTTTGGCTCGGGAGCGCTACACTCGGCGCGCAGCACTCCCAGTGGAAGACCGGCGGTACTTATCGCTAACATTGAATGCAGGTGCAAGCCCCTGCTCTTGGCACCCGTCTGATTCTTGCCGATCACCCCCAGCCCTTCACATTTATCCAGATTTGAATAATTCAGATCACTGCCGTCCTGAATACACAGTACGGTTTGTTGCCCCTTCATCCGTCGCACTGTTTGCTCACGGTGCGGCAGGAGAATATTGGACATTGTCACTGCTGAATCCTCAGGCTTGTCGATCAAACGATAGTAGCCTTTTACTTTCGGCCAGTTCCCTCCAACAACGCCGCTATAGGCGCGAGCAGGCTGTTGGGCTTTGTCGGACGCAATTTCAACAAGTCTGTGACTCAGTCGTGCATCGCCAATCGGAGCATCGCCGAGTTCCTTTTCAGCCCAGTTCGCCTCGCCAATGCCAGCGGACAGATCAAGTGCGCCTAAACCGCTATCCTGCGAAAGGCCCATCTTAAGACGGAAATCTTTCTCAAGCGGATAAACATAAATGTCTTTTACTGTTTCCGCCCTTCTCCTAAGCCGATCCTGCCTGCCCCTGCCTTTGGTGCGCCCGATCCATATCCAATTCGCTGCCCTATAGCAGGTCCCTGTAAAGCGGCTGGTATCCACAAAGCTTTCCAGAAGAAGAGGCCGATGAGCATAACGAGCCTCAAAGTCTTCAGGTAGTTTTCTAATGGCCATGCCAAGCAATCGAGAAGCAAGATTTCGACATGATACCTCGGAACGAATCAAAAATCGGCTCATATTGACTACGTGGTGCAAATTGGCTCGTCGTGTCTCCAAATCCCAGCCTATCCATTTATCCCTGTCCTGAAGATGTAAGGCCGCAGCGCTAAAGCCCAGACCTCCCAGCAAACCATGCTCCGATCCAACAAGATAACGAATCTGGCGGCCCACCAGCAATCCTGCACCACGCGGATGATCCTGGATCATTAACTCATTCCATGTCCGCATATACTCTTCTGTATCAACGGGAATTAGGCTCAATTGGCGAATTTGTCCAGCCTCAGCTGGAACTCCTTGTGGTGCAGGGACAGGTTGGGCAAGACGCCTTGGACTTCTTTTGCCTGCTTTAGATGAAGATTGTGGTAAATTAAACCGCCCTTCCTGTTCCAGCTCCCGTAGAGCCTTCAGGCATCCGGCACGCTGTTTATCACCACGTGGATCAAAGAACCCGAAATGCTCGCAAATCTGCTCTGCCAGCTTCGTCCTTATTATGTTCTCATTAGCATCAAGCAGATTCACAATATACTCGATGGATCCTGGTTGCGACAGTGTCCGTTTGATTTGATTTTGTGTTTCCATGACCACAATAATACAGCGTGGCAAATTGAATGTTCAGCATTATTTATGGGTAAAGGGCAGGGCTAG
>CAYTND010000468.1:0-2051 GCA_964438965.1 uncultured Pirellulales bacterium | reverse complement strand
GTGATTGAGCCGTATAGTTGGTCTGTACCCCCGGTCCGGGCCTGCAGAATAATCTCTCTCCCCTCCAGGTGGCCAGCTAACTCACGTAGCTCAGTACCTGTTTGGGCCTGGCTGCGTGCTTTGGCCTCAATTTGTGCCCCTATATTGTGCATAACCTCAGGCCTGGCCAGCAGGGCCAGCTTCTGGGGAATAAGAAAATTTCTACCATAGCCATCAGCCACGTCCTTTACCTCACCAGCTCTGGCTACATTGGCTACATCCTGAAGAAAAACGACCTTCATCAGCTTCCCCTTTTCTCTAAAGTATACTTCACCCGGCCAGTTTTGTAAAAGACAGCAGAGCTTAATAATGATAATTTCCGGATAACGTACCGCGGCGCCAGGTCATCAATTAACCCTCGTAGAACTGATGCACAAACGCCGATAGGGCGCTTTTCGAATTGAGGGAGGGGGGAGAAGTTGAAGATTAGGCGATAACTCTTTATAATTCGATTACATAAGGAAGGCGCGGCTAATGGGATTTCTTGACATGGGACCAATGGAGATATTGTTTATTCTTATTGTGGCCCTGATTATATGGGGGCCGCGTAGGATACCAGAGATTGCCAGGACCCTCGGTAGAACGGTACGCACCCTGCGGAAGGCCACTACCGACATTACCGCAACGGTAAACAGGGAACTGGATATGGAGGATAGAGACCGCCTGCGCCAGTCAAGAGAAAGAAATAGCGAAAAGAATAAGGAAGCCTCGCCGGAAGACCGAACAGAATCCGCTGACACGGGGGCAACCAGCCCGGACGACTAGCAGGACACTATTATCAAGATGAGCAGTGACGAAAAGAGGTTGTCGATTTTCGGGCATCTTAACGAACTACGAAGGCGCCTGATTGGAAGCGTCATTGCCATTGCTATTGGTTCAGGCATCTCCTTCATATTCTACGAGCAGGTATTTAACATCCTGATTTCTCCGGCCGCAGATATCAATCTCATCTACATCGAGATGACAGAGATGCTCGGCACCATTATGAGGGTATGCCTGGTCAGTGGCGTCATACTGGCCATGCCATACCTGACTTATCAGTTTATCATGTTCGTCTCGCCGGCGCTCACCCGCAAAGAAAGAAAGTATGTTTACCTGATACTTCCCTGGATGGCACTAATGTTTGCCGGCGGTGTCGCCTTCGGCTATTACATCATGATACCGCGAGTGACTGGGTTCTTGATTACCTTCGGCAGTGATATCGCCAGTCCCCAGATTAAGATTGGAAACTACATTGCACTGGTGACCCGGCTGCTGCTGGCCATCGGCCTGGTTTTCGAGATGCCAGTACTAACAACCTTCCTAGCCAGACTGGGCATAATCACACATAAATGGCTGGCCGATAAGCGCCGGAGCGCCATTATCCTGGCCTTTATCCTGGCCGCCCTGATTACTCCTACCATCGACCCGATAAACCAGAGCCTGGTTGCCCTGCCACTGATTCTCCTCTATGAGATGAGCATCTGGCTGGCCAAGCTTGCCCAGAAAGGAAGGCGCCCGTAGCAGTGCCGGTATCCCAGTTAATCGGATGGTACCATGGCGCAGATAGACAGGTGATGATTCAAAGTGCTGGGGAGCCAGATTGACACACCTGGGGTCTGTAATGACAGGTGCTGCGTCATTAATGACGGCAGCCGATGCCGATTATTGCACTGATCAGGTCAGTAATATATACTTGGCCTGTCTAAAGAACCAGGGAGCGGATGAGTCCCGGTGGGCTTCGCGGACTTCAAATCCGTTGGGGGGCATTAATAGTGTCTTTGGTGGGTTCGACTCCCATGCGCTCCCGCCAGCATTGTGGTATCGGTGACTAGATAAAAAAAGAGGCACAGAGCAATGGGGCCAAAATATGCCAGGGGACAAAAAGTAACCATCCGTTCCGTGAAAAACCAGCGTTACCAGCCAAAGTACCCTGAAATCGAGCAATACGTGAATCAAGCCGGAACGATTGTCGAATCTTACTCGATAAGAGCCAGCCAGGGTAATCGGGCGGGGGTCGCGGTTCCACAGCC
>CAYTND010000467.1:0-2053 GCA_964438965.1 uncultured Pirellulales bacterium | reverse complement strand
TAAGCCACCTTTTGGAGAGCTTGTTTATCTTGAGCTATCTTCATTCGGGCAAGCAGCCAAATATTATGAGATAAGATACTCAAGCCAAGATGTTGCTCACGGTGATCGAATCCCTTCTGGACCATGGGATTGCCGCAAAAGCATCGCCCCAGAATACTGATTCTGCCTTCAGTTTGACTGCGACGCTTCTGGCCTTGACAGAATAAGTCTTCTTCTAATCTGGACTGCAGCAGGTTAGGGTCGCGCGGACAGACGGCATTAAAGATGTCTTTGGCTTCGAGATACTCTCTGTTATCCTTGCTGTCAAAGCCTCGGTCGCCGGCAACCAGACGAATGGTGTCACCCAGTCGGCCCGTAATACGCTTGTGACTGTCCTGCAAGAGCTTGGAGTCCGAAGGTGCCTGTTCTGAAAACAACTCCCAATCGGCAATCAAACCATCTTGTTGCTCTGCCAGCAGTAGTGTGTTGCCAAACTCAACTTCAGCGCCTGATTTGTGACGAACGATCACGTTTACAGCGTCTTCGTAGAGACTCAACATCTTATCTTTGTTGGCCACTTGGCGTTCACCAATAATTCGCTCATGGGCGTTCTTGATAGCTCTGACCAATTTATCAACAACATTGGAGATTTGCCCCAGGATTTGCTCGATCTCTTTACGGCTTAAGCCTGTTTGTTCCCGGTGTTTATCGAGTAACTCGAAATGCTTCATAGCATGATTTGCGACCACCTTGGTCAGTTTCTTCATCTTGCGAAAAATGGCCTTACGTTTACGTTTACCGTTCTTCTTGCGACGGGTATGGGTCATCTCGATACAGAATTTATTCATTTTGCTGATGAAGTCTTTGGGCTCCATGGGCATCCTGTTCTTGATATCCAGCTTGCGAATCCTCTTTACTGCCAGCATCATGGTCCTCACGGCATCTCGCAGTAACACCCAATCTACCGGGAAATGAATATTGGCTTGAATACAAGTACTGTCCAGATAACACTGGCTAAAATCGACCGGCTCATCCAATATGCTGCAAGCGTCACTCTGAACGAATTTCTGTAACTGAGCGTCAAGCTCTTTAGTGACTTCTACAGGTATCATATTCTCATAATCATTGATGGTGCTTTTGCCAGGAACCTTGGGTGTGGAAAATCGGTTGATCCGACAAAACCATTTGTACAGATCGCTATGAGAAAGAGCCAATACAAATCGTCGTAACGGTAGCCTAAGATGCTTACGAAGAATAGATGCCCGCAATGCAAATATGGCATTTTCCCGAATAGCTTCAACTTCTTTTGCCGTAAGGCGAGGACTCTTGCCAGTTCCAAAAAAAGATATGGCTTTATTGACGTAGCCAACATCAAGAGCGTATTTGATGAACGTTTGTTCCATTCCGCTTGTCGCAATAACGAGATCCATTGCCTTGATTAATTCACACTCAGCATTGTACTCGGCGTTACCAATAACGACAGGGAAGTCCTTGTCAAACTTGGATTGGAAAGGTATGATGCTCATAGGTGTGCTCCTTTGTAATTCTTGCAAAATCCGTTTTACACAAGAATTATAGCACACCTTTTTCATCGGATTGAGCAAAATATGGCCATCTTAATCATAAATGTCACTATCTAACTCGATGATTGCCAAGTAGTTGCCAACAGCGGACAGGCCCTATAATAAAGAGCTGGGTACATAAGGCGTATTGCGGCCGTGATGCCAGCGGATGCGGTCGGTGCCGGTGATGTCCCCCACCGAATCCAAGCCAATCGCATAGGCAGCCGAGCCTCGATAGCCACTCATGCAGATCACCATGTCGTCCAGCACCACGGGCGACGAAATCAGCACGGAGGTTTGTCCCCCGCATTCCCAGAGAACCTTGCCCGAATCCAGATCGTAACTCGTTACACGTCGGGTGGCGTTGAGGATCAACTGCTCGGCCCCCCGGTATGTCACGATCAGGGGCGTGGCCCAGCTCGTCTCTTCATCCCTCTTTGCATGCCAGCGCGTCTGACCGGTCAGAGCGTCCAGAACATAGACCTCCGACGATCCTTCGTGGTCCCAGTTGA
>CAYTND010000466.1:0-2068 GCA_964438965.1 uncultured Pirellulales bacterium | reverse complement strand
ATATTTAGCCACGTGTTCGCTAATCGGGACCTGCCGAACCAAATCCTGATACCTCAGGACCGATTTAGCATCAAGAATACTATCGAGCGCCTCTCCATCGCGACCGGTGGTCGTCAATAGTATTTGCTGCTCTTCTTCCAGGTTAGGATAATCAACCTTAACAAGCAAAATAAACCTGTCTAATTGTGCTTCCGGAAGCGGATACGTACCTTCCAACTCTATCGGATTTTGCGTTGCAAGCACTAAAAAAGGTTCAGGCAGCGTATGCGTATGGCCCGATGAGGTTACTTTATGCTCCTGCATCGCTTCCAGCAGCGCCGCTTGTGTCTTCGGCGGAGTACGGTTAATCTCGTCGGCCAGAAGTACATTAGTAAAGACAGGCCCCTTCTGAAAAACAAACTTACGTTGTCGTGTCTTAGGGTCACTTTGCAGAATATTTGTCCCGGTAATATCAGTAGGCATCAAATCGGGCGTGAATTGAATCCGGTTGAATTTTAACAGCATCGTCTGGGCCAGACTGTGCACCATCATAGTTTTCGCTAATCCCGGCACACCCATCAGCAGGCAATGTCCACGTGCGAAAAATGCAGTAAGAATCTGATTCAGCACCTCTTTCTGCCCGACAATGATTTTGCCAACTTCATCAAGGATAGTATCTTTAGCCTGAGCTAACGATTCAACCACCGCGATGGCATCCCTTGACCCTAAATTAGTCGTATCTCCCAGGCGAGGTCTTGGCCTGCCCCCGCTTGCTGTCGGCGGGGGCACGTCCTGCTCGACAATCTGCCCGGATGATACATCAAATTTGCATCCGCATTTGCACCGAGCTTTTGTCCCAGCCGAAACATTGCTGACTTCATATTTCCTTCCACATTCCGGACAGCTTACAGTTGACGCCTTATCTGACATATAATTCCCTCCGCCTTAGTGTGTCATAACATACGTAATAATATTCAGCCCTAACTGTTGAGCATAAATTGGTTCATAGCCCCTTATCAGCGGATAGTAGGCATCCAGCCAGCCGGCTTCAAGGTCGTAGGGACTGTAAATGACCCGCAGGTCGCCATCGATTGTTACTCCCAGCACGTAGGGTTGATTTTTGAGCCCAGCAACGCTGGGTTTTATGAGACCCGCCGCTGGCGGGGGTTTATTCTTTGCCACCACAGGCGAATACCTCACCTCTTTGATTGTCAGAAGACTGTTGTAGAGATGATGATTCGCTGAAATAAGTTCCAGTTCCGCCTCAGGCAAAATTTTTGCCAGCTCCCGCCGCACCGCCCTGTCAAAGGTGCTCAAGCCCATACCGTTGTTTATCAAAAGCACACCTCCATAATGAAGGTAGCGCCGCAGAGCGGTTACCGCCTCTGGAGAAAACGAGAAATCGTCCAAACCTGTCAGGTACAGAAACGGATACGAGGAAAGGTCGTCCTTTTCAGCATCCACCGCCACGCGTTTCAAATTGACGCGAACAGCAGTGTACCGCCGCAGCTTCATAAGCAGTGCCGTTGCCCCTCCGGGATGCACATTCCACGCACCCTCGTGCTTGAGCTGGGCAAAGACAAATTCATCGGTAGGTCTTTTCTGGTCCGCCGCCCCGAAAACTTCCGGCTGACCCTCCAAAAGTCCAACCTCCGCATAGCCCACAACGTATGCCGCCAAGTTTAGCCCGATTTGATTGGCACTTTTTACATCGTAATAAACCGCCTTCGGCAGCTTCCCAAGTCTTGTTACGTCACGATTCCATCCACAGCCCAAACCATATTTCGAAACCAGCACACCGGCCCGGCTGCCAACATAGATACCCTCCAAAAACGGCTTGGTGCTCCCCGGCTTTTTAGGATAACTTACTTTCTTCACATCAACCAGCATATGATAGAGTGGATGGTCAGCCGGAATCACACGAAACCGACTTTCCGGAAAGGCCTCGAGGAAAACCTTCTTGGCCGACTCATAAAAGTAAGGCGACCCCGCTATCGAATCACAGATAACCATACCACCATTCAATACGTATTCACGTAGTGCCTGGATATGCGTCTGGCTAAGCCTCAGTGTCCGCACACCGCTGAAT
>CAYTND010000465.1:0-2073 GCA_964438965.1 uncultured Pirellulales bacterium | reverse complement strand
GGAGCAAATATAATTGAGTTTTAAGCTTCTCGAATGGAATATTTTGTCTTATACTGCGAGCAAATCTAAGTTTTCGGCTCTTTGTAAGGCACAGGAAGCTAAAATAATAACATAAGTGACTGAAGGAGCGCAGCAATATATGAATTTTCACAAGATGCCTACACTTTGTATAGGTGCCCTGGAAGTTGAAATACCAATTGTCCAGGGAGGGATGGGCGTCGGCATTTCCTTATCAAATTTAACCTCAGCCGTTGCAAACGCTGGCGGTATTGGAGTTATTGCCACCCCCGGAATCGGTCAGTTTGAACCCGATTGGGACACAGATCCCATAGGAGCAAACAAAAGGGCTTTGCGAAACGAAATAAGAAAGGCAAAGGCCAAAACAGGTGGGATTATCGGCGTAAATGTGATGGTGGCCCTTTCAAATTTTGACGACCTTGTGCAATGTTCTGTGGATGAAGGGGCGAATGTGCTCTTTCTCGGTGCAGGACTTCCATTAGGGCTCCCTAAGACACTACCGCTCGATAGGCTGGGTGAGCTCGCTACGAAGTTTGCCCCTATAGTGTCTTCCGCCAGAGCGGCCAAGATAGTATTTAGAGCCTGGCAGAAACGATACAACCATGTGCCCGATGCCGTGGTTGTGGAGGGTCCATTAGCCGGGGGGCATCTCGGCTTCAGAAAAGACCATATCGATAATCCTGACTATGCGCTGGAAAAAATACTGCCGGAAGTGATCACTGCCGTAAAGCCTTATGAAGAGCAATTCAACAGAAGCATTCCGGTCATCGCCGCTGGCGGAATATATACAGGTGCTGATATTCATAGATTCATGGAGTTAGGAGCCCAGGGAGTCCAGATGGGGACCAGGTTTGTTGCAACTTATGAGTGTGATGCCTCCATGGAATTCAAAGAGGCGTATCTGAACTGCAAAAAAGAGGATATTGTCATAATTGACAGCCCTGTTGGATTGCCTGGACGAGCCATACGGGGCAAGTTTCTTGAGCGGGTGTCGTCAGGAGTTAAGGAAATTTTTAAATGCCCCTGGAAGTGTTTGAAAACTTGTGATTTTAAGAATGTGTCATATTGCATTGCTCTTGCATTAACCAACGCCAAGAAAGGAAACCTTGAAGAAGGATTCGCTTTTGCGGGAGCTAATGCCTATAGAGTAGATAAAATCATCTCTGTTAAAGAGCTTATTGGGACGTTGGTTGAAGAATATATGGCCGCAGCAATGCAGCGTTCAACGAAAGCCGAATCGCCGACATAAACGGTTAGGCAAATCTTGAAGGCCGGAAAAAAGGAACTCGAAATGAATATCTATGTGGGGAATTTGTCACGTGAGACAATTGAAGACAGCTTTTTTATTTCCGGGACAGGGTGCTCAGGTTGTAGGGATGGGCGCCGAAATTGCTCAATCGTTCCCTGTGGCGGCAGAGATTTTTCAAAAAGCTAATGATATTGTAGGATTTGACCTGAGTGGAATTTGCTTTGAAGGCCCCTTGGAACAATTAAACAGCACAACGATTTCGCAGCCTGCGATTTTTGTAACATCCGCGGCCATATTGGAGGTTCTCAGGACAAACCCTGCCACAAGTAGTATAAGTGCGGATGTAACAGCGGGTCTTAGCCTTGGTGAATATACCGCCCTCTATGCTGCTGGGCTGATTAGTTTTAAGGATGGACTTGTCCTTGTGCAGAAGCGCGGCCAGGCAATGCAGGCGGCGGCTGATGCCACTGATGGGGCGATGGTCAGCATTATCGGCCTTGACGTCCCAAGCCCGGTCAGCCGACTTTTGAAGTAGCTGTCCCCGTAACTTCAGGCGGCAAAGGTAATCTGTGTGTAAACAAGAGAGGTGTTTTCTACGATGTAGCCGGAAACGAATATGATGCCAAGGTCGTCCATATTATCGAAAATCCCATTAGTTTCAAAGAAGCACTGCTTTCACCATTCCACCGGCTCGGCAGACTGCTTACCGGAAAAATCGAGTCTATTACCTCCGCCGCTGAGAAGAAGCTCGACGCTCGAGCCTCCGCTGCCGTCAGCGGGGTCAGCTCACAGCCTGCTGCAAAACA
>CAYTND010000464.1:0-2079 GCA_964438965.1 uncultured Pirellulales bacterium | reverse complement strand
GGCGGCGAGGGCGGTATGGTAACCACTGACGACGAAGACCTCGCCTGGCAGGCACGCAGCTTTCGCGACCACGGTTATGACGTCAAACAGCGATTGAGCCTGCTCGAACTGGAGCAGAAGTTGCCCTATATTCATAACATAGTCGGATGGAACTATCGTATGACAGAGATGCAGTCGGCTATAGGCCTGGCGGAGCTCGAAAGAATTGACACCTGGAATCTACCTAATCGGAAACGTAACTCTCGTATCATAATAGATGCTATAAAAGATTTATCTCAGGTCAAATATGTGCCTATTGACACCGAGGAGCGTCAGAACGGCTGGTATGTTTTGGCGTTTTCTCTGGATATCGAGAATATGACCTGTGACATAAATCAATTTGTCGCTGCGGGCACTGCGGAAGGTACTCCATGCTGGAGGGTCTTCTGGCCGCAGTGCCATACAGAGCGGGCCTACAAAGAACACAATGCCTTCGGTAAAAGCGGCTTCCCATTCAAGTCCAAAGAATACACTAATCCCGAAAGTGTGGATTATAGTCAGGTGGAAGTGCCCAATGCCATCTGGCATCAGAGCCATACGTTTACCTGTTTCGCGTTTCCGACCTACGCCGAAGAAGATTGCAAGCAGATAGGCAACGCACTGGCCAAGGTAATAAAGGCCTATTCAAAGTAAATGAATAATGAATCTTGACTGTCGTCAGACAAGTATCCAACAAGGAATATCGAATGTCGAACTAATCTATTTTCCTTCATCATTCCTTGTTCGATACGCCTGTAAGAAGCGTATGTATCCATATTGAATATTCTTTTTTGTAACGGGGTGAACTAAAGTGCCTAAAGTTAAAGTAAACGAGAAGAAAGGGTGTTATTATGTCCGGGAAGATTAAATGGGGTGTGATGGGTTCTGGTGGAATTGCTAAAAGAAGAACGATTCCGGAGGGTATTTCAAAAGCCAGCAACTCTGAGTTGTCTGTAGTATTCGATATCGATGCACAGGTGAATGCTGAGGTGGCAAAAAAATTTGGCGCCAGGCAAGCGGCGAGTATTAGCGACCTGCTGGAGGCGGATATCGAGGCCGTTTACATTGCCACTCCCGCCCACCTTCACGGCGACCAGGTTCGAGCCTGCGCCAGAGCCGGAAAGCACGTCCTCTGCGAAAAGCCTCTGGGTATGACAGTCGCTGAGGCCCAGGAGATGATTGAAGTGTGCGAACAGATGAGTGTCAAGCTTGGCTGTGCATTTATGATGCGTTTTGTAGCCCAGCACACCGAAACGCTCAGGCTCATCAGAGATGGCAAGCTTGGCAGACTAACCTACGCACGGGTCCAGCTTTCCTGCTGGTATCCACCCCTCGAAGGTGCCTGGCGTCAGGACCCAGCTACCGGCGGAGGTGGGGCGCTGATTGATATGGGGGGGCACTGCATCGACCTGTTAGAGATGTTCTTCGGAAAAGTCGCCAAAGTCAATTGCTTTATCAACAATACCATCCACGATTATAAATCCGAAGACAGTGCAGTAGCTATGCTATTTTTTGAAAATGGAGCGCTGGGCGCCGTTGATACTTTTTTCTGCATCCCCGATAACAGCAGCAAGAACGTACTCGAACTTTACGGCTCAAAGGGTTCAATATTAGCTAAGGGAACTATCGGCCAGGCACCTGCCGGCGAGATGGTCGCGTTTTTAGAGCAAGATGGTAACGGCTACGACGCACAGCAGGCACGCACCGAAGCTCAAGGGATAGTTATTGCTCCCGAGCCGGTAAATACTTATCAGGCTGAGATAGAAGAGTTCAGCCAGGCGATCATAGATGACCGTGAGCCGCTCATAAGTGGTGAGCTGGGCCTGCGAAGTCAGAAGGTACTGACCGCCTGCTATGAGTCCGCCAGGTCGGGCAAGGTAATTGAGGTCGGCTAAATCTTGATTTTGGTTAATTGGTTATCAGGAAAGTGCCTAAAGTGAGCTAAAGTGCCTAAAGTGAGCTAAAGTGTCTAAAGTTTGGAAAGAGAATATCGAATGTAAAATAGCAAACTTCTCCACAGGATACCTTTCGATGGAAATTCAAAATTCCTTGTTCGATATT
>CAYTND010000463.1:0-2116 GCA_964438965.1 uncultured Pirellulales bacterium | reverse complement strand
ACAATATTATGAGGCAACAGCTTCCGTTCGGTAACAAAAACGGTGAGTCAATGCGGTGGAAAATCTAATTGTCGCTGATCACTCCCACCCCCAACTATCCTTGAAGAACCCTGGAATCGTCCCCCCAACGACTGCGCCAACTGAACCCAAACCGTTGATGATTCCGGAAGCTGTGGAGGCCCCTTTTCGTGTCCCGAAATCGACGGCAGCAGTGGCACTCACCAGCGAGTCCGGTCCCATAATCAAGAAACCAACCAGGAACAGAAATCCTGCCGTTACCAGTCTACTTTGTACGGCAGCCAGATCGTGGAAAGAGAACAACAAGACAGCGAGAGTGATCATCGAGATGATACTGTATGGCATTCGCCGCGATTGGAACAACTTGTCAGAAGCATAACCAGCCGCCACAACACCTAACGGGCCGGCTAGAAAGAAACTGGCGCTGATGACAGTCGACTCGGCCATCCCGGTTCCTAGAGTTTCATGAATGAATAAAGGGCCCCAGAACAGGATTGCATATCGGATTGGTTTCAAAAAAAAGTACACGACTGCCAAAAGGAGAACCATGGGATTCTTCAAAACCTCAAGAACGGAGGCCCAGGATCCCTCCTCCTCCTCAACGCCATTATTCTCCTCCATATTTGAAAAGAGGCCTGACTCGCCGTGATATTCTTCAATGGGCGGGAAGCCGAGGTCCTCAGGCCGGTTCTTTTGTATGAGGAAAAACAAGACCAGGATGATTGTGAGTATCAGTGCAGGAAAGAAAAAGGCATAGCGCCAGCTGCCGAAATAGACGGCAATGAATCCGGCCAAAGGCGCGCCAATGAGGCCGCCAATGGTATAATTGGTTGACCACCAGCCCATTATCACCCCACGTTCCCTTAACGAGAACCAATTGGTGATATTCTTTGTAAGGGGCGCCCAGCCGGTCGACTGGCTCAAGCCCTGGACAAGGGCAAACACACCAAATGCCAGCACGATAGATGAAACTCCCATGGCAAACCCGGCCGCAATCGACCCGAATAGTCCAAGTAAGACGACCTTGCGGGTACCGAGCTTATCTCCAAGGATCCCCCAACCAAACTGTCCTGCGGCATACGCGGTCAGATAGATGCCATCGATGACAGCCATTTGTTCGCTGGTCATGGAAATGTGTGGATCGCTGGCGATGCCGATCTTGGCAACTGAAAACGAAGCTCTGGTTAGATAAAACCCAGCGTACGCTAACCAGGTGATACCAAATATTCTCCAACGCCAATATTCATATCGCGTGTCTTTCTTATTATCGTTGCTTACTGTCGGCATTTGTGAAGCCATGTATTGTTGAGTTCCATGCGAAGTCTTCTTCCGGAGTAAACAACCACCATCGGTATTGTCAACTTAATGGGTCCCGGGTGAAGTCGAAGCAGGGGGTCCGCCAGCGGGAATCGGTTCGCCAGAGGTTGCCGTGGGTTGGTTAATGGGGTCAAGGATTAGGCTTGCGTGGCCTCGCCGCAAGGCGGTTGGGCAGACATTTGTGGTCAACCCGGATCCGGCCACGTATGATAGTGGCCCTACGGCCTCCCCTTGAAATCCATTTCTTCTTTTGGGGCAGCCAAACCAATGAAATGAGTGCAGCCATGCTCAACCTGGGCGTCATCGGCACATCACGAAAGCGGGATGAAAAACGAGTTCCCGTTCATCCTGACCACCTGGATCGCATCCCGGAAGATTTGCGCCAACACATCAATTTTGAACAGGGCTACGGTATTCCTTTCGGCGTGTCCGATGCTCAACTGTGTGACCAATGCGGTCGGTTGGCCCCCCGCAGGGAGCTGCTCGAACACAGCGACATTGTGCTTATCCCCAAACCCGCCTTAGGGGACTTCGAGGAGATCCGCGAAAACGGCATTCTCTGGGGCTGGCCGCACTGTGTACAGCAGCGGGTCTTCACCCAGGCAGCCATCGATCGCAAGCTGACCCTCATTGCGTTTGAAGAGATGTTTGTCTGGGGGACCGGAGGGCACCGCGGCCTGCACACGTTCTACAAGAACAACGAGCTTGCCGGCTACGCCGCGGTGTTGCATGCCCTGCAGTTGAAAGGACTCGATGGGCACTACGGAAAGCAGAAACGGAT
>CAYTND010000462.1:0-2127 GCA_964438965.1 uncultured Pirellulales bacterium | reverse complement strand
AAGGCAGTGCCCTAACGTCAGAATTTGTACTGTCGCACCCAATCGCAGCAATCAATACAAAGAAAACTGCGAGCGATACTTTATACTTTGTCATACAAATACCCTTCCTGTATTTAATCTGGAATTTCTTTATAGACCACTTAATAGCATTACCGACCCTTCTATTATACCATCTTACGACATAACCGTATCTTTGTCCAGCTTGCACATCCCGCAGAAAAAGAACCTTCATCCTTTTCTTTTACCGGTTGCCCAGCTTTTTATTTTAGCAGCCGACGAAAGGGTATTGAGCACATCGGCCTTCGTTGCCCAGCCTCGTGCAGCGGTTGCCACACCAAAGCCCATCAGGCCCAGGCCGGCAACACTGTGCGCATCGGTCCCGATGACCAGCTTGACCCCTGCTTCGATTGCCATCCTGCAATGAATATCCTTGAGGTCCAGACGCCACGGATTTGCATTCACCTCAAATGCGGTGTGGGTCGCAGCGGCATGCTTGATGACGACTGCAATGTCGAGGTCCATTGCTTCCCGCTGGCCAATGAGTCTGCCTGTCGGGTGAGCGATGCAGTTGACATACGGGTTGTCCATTGCTTTCAACGTTCGCGTTGTTACCTTTTCACGCGAGCTGGCCAGCCCCGAATGTATAGAAGCTATTACGAAATCCAGCTCAGCGAGTAATTTGTCATCGAAATCCAATGACCCATCGGCAAGAATATCAACTTCACTCCCGGCAAAGATGGTTATGCCTTTTAGTGTTTCGTTGAGTTTGCGGATTTGCTTGATTTGCTGAACCAATCGTTCGGCTGACAGGCCATTGGCAATTGCCGATGACCGTGAGTGGTCAGTAATACAAATATATTTATAACCTATCTCTTTCGCAGCCCGGGCAATTTCGGATATATCGCAGTTGCCGTCGGATGCGTTTGTGTGAACGTGGAAGTCACCCTTGATATCCGCAGGCCCAATCAATTCAGGCAGGCAATGTCTCGTAGCGGCCTCAACCTCACCTCGGTCTTCGCGAAGCAATGGCTCGATATAATCAAGCCCGAGCTTTTGATAAATCTCTTCTTCGACCGGCCCTGCAACTTTTCTCTCCGCCTTGAACAAACCGTATTCGTTCAGCTTCAGCTTAGCCTTGATGGCGATTTCTCTCAACCGCACGTTATGTTCTTTTGAGCCGGTGAAGTATTGTGCTGCTGCACCGAAACTTTCCCGAGGTACGACACGCACATCTACCTGAACGGGCGTGGTCTCGGTTTGGATAATCGCTGAGCCTTTTGTCGGCCCGGCTGCAAGAACATCCTCGACGAACTCGGCGTTTGTAAATCCCTCTATAATCCGCTCAGAGGTTTTTTTACTCTTACCGGCAGCGACGAGTATGTCAACGTCCCCGATGGTCTCAGCTCGACGACGCAGCGAGCCGGCGGTTTGGATTCTTTGAGTACCGGACAGCTCCCGGAGCAAATAAATAACCATTTCCGCCGCCCCCATAGCCTCATCGAGTCTTATTCGCCCTGTGGACCTTTCCAAAAATTCTATCCCTCTTACAATTGCCGCCGCTTTCTTATCGCCAAAGCCAGGTAGCGCAGCGAGGGAACCGCTCTTAATTGCACTTTTCAGTTTAGCGATGCTCGTTACATTTAGTTTTTCATAGACTGCTTTTACGCCCTTCGGCCCCATACCGGGTATAGTGAGCAATTCCAATAACTTCGGCGGGATTTTCTTGAGCAGCTCCTGGTGGGCGGTTATCGTGCCGGTCTTTACAAATTCTTCGATTTTAGCAAGACTTGATTTACCGATGCCGGGTATCTTTGCTAATTGACCCGTTGCCAGCAGCGTCTCGACGTCGGTCGGCATATCGCCAATAACCCGCGCGACCTTTCGATAGCTGTTGATACGGAAACGGTCCTCGCCGAGGATTTCCATAACATCGGCCATTTGATTAAAAAGTTCGCTAAGAACAGCGTTTTTCATAACGTTGAATTATAACGGTTTTCAGAACTACTCAAAATGTTAAAATACTTCAAAAAACAAACCAAAGAATCTCGCAGCATCTACGCCTATTTCAACAACGAAGCCGCAGCCAGCCAAAACTTGTCTGACGACAGTCAAGAATGGAAGATAATT
>CAYTND010000461.1:0-2127 GCA_964438965.1 uncultured Pirellulales bacterium | reverse complement strand
ATCCTGATTACCGACCATAACGTAGAAAGGACGCTGGAAGTAGTGGATAAGGCCTACATAATCGACCACGGCAAAGTGATAGGACAAGGCCCACCTGCCGAGATTATCCGCAATGAAACTGTTATAAAAAACTATCTTGGAAGCACATTCGCCGGCGACGAATTTGACGAAAAATAGTGCACTTAAAATGATAGATGTTGAAAAATGTCAAATCACGCATTACCCGGCTGAGGTTTTAGCCAAACGAGCCGGGCCGGTCAAAGAAATTGATGATAATATTCGCAGGCTCATAGAGAAAATGACCGACATCATGCTCAAAAACAAAGGCATCGGCTTGGCAGCACCACAGGTGGGCGTACCGCTGCGACTCTTTATCATATCGCTCGACGGAACCAGAGAAAATATTAAAGTCTATATAAACCCAATTGTTACGCCAACCGGAGAGCCTGGCTCAACAGAAGAAGGGTGCCTGTCGGTGCCGGGCGTTTATACAAAAATTCGAAGATACAAGAAATGTAACGTTACCGCCACCGGCCTTGACGGGAAAGAGTTTACCGACCAGGGCGAAGGCCTTTACGCACGGGCTTTGCAGCATGAGTACGACCATATCGAAGGAATGACCATCGCTAACCGTATGAGCCAAACCGCCAAAATCGCACACAGGAGACAGCTCAAAAAACTTACAGAAAGGCACAAATAGAAGCGAGCAAAAGAAAATAAGCGAAAGCATGAAAGGTAGCAAACAGACTGGAAGCTCAACAACAAAATTACGCATTCATTGACGGGCAGAATTTGCATATGTCCATAAAAAATCAAGGCTGGGTGCTTGATTACGGACGGTTCAGGCGGTACTTAACGGATAAATATAATGTTACTAAAGCATTCCTTTTCATCGGGAATATTCCTACAAACGCTGACCTTTACAAGTCTCTGCAGGAATATGGGTTTATCCTTATTTTTAAACCAATATTGGAAATCAGAGGTAGAATAAAAGGCAATGTCGATGCCGATATCGTAGGAATAAACAGGCTTAAGAATAAATTGGGCTATAAAAAGTAAGAGAGGCATAGCCGCGGGACAGAACCCTTTGGATAGCCTCTCATCGTAATCATATTTTATTTACGTATAAAGTATAACATAAGTTTCGGCAAAATCAAGAAAAATCTGAATTAAATATGAAGATAATTTATCTCGGCAGCGGCGAATTCGGTATTGAATGCCTGAATTTTTTGGACCAATCGAGCCATAATTTGCAACTCATCGTCACTCAGCCTCCACACCCAGCCGGCCGAGGCAGAAAACAGAGCCCAACACCGGCGGCCTGCTGGGCGACTACCCATTCGATACCATTTGTTGAAACAGACGACGTAAACACCCCCCAGATGATAGAAAAGATAGCTGGTTACAAGCCGGACCTGATTGTGGTAATTGCGTTCGGCCAAAAAATCGGCAATGAGTTAATAAACCTGCCGTCAAAAGGCGCTATAAATGTCCACGCCTCTTTGCTCCCCAAATACCGTGGAGCCGCACCGATAAACTGGGCAATAATCAACGGCGAAACCAAAACCGGTATCAGTATAATCACCCTGGCTGAAAAAATGGACGCCGGCAGTATTCTCGCTCAATCACAAACCGACATTGGGCCTGATGAAACGGCCGGCCAACTACACGACAAACTGGCGCAAATGGCGGCACCGCTGTTGTTGAAAACAATAGAGCAAATCGCTGATGGCTCAATTATTTATACCGGGCAGGACCATTCCGAGGCCACCGTCGCGCCGAAGCTGACAAAATCCGACGGCTTTATCGACTTCAATGAGTCAGCCGACGCTTTGGCAAGAAAGATACGCGGCTTTTGGCCCTGGCCCGGTGCCTCGGCAACTTATCTGTCTAAGAAAACCAACAAATCTATACGCGTAACCATCGCAATAGCTGAAATAGTCGAGACCTCAAACCCCGCTGGCTTATCAGCAGGAATACTCGACGAAAACCTAAATGTAATCTGTGGTACAGACGCCTTAAAGATTAAAAAAATCAAGCCGGCCGGCTCACCGCTTATGGACTTCAAAGATTTCGTCAACGGCCGACAAACCCAGCCCGGCGATTTGTTTATGAAGATAGAAAAGT
>CAYTND010000460.1:0-2128 GCA_964438965.1 uncultured Pirellulales bacterium | reverse complement strand
TAAAAATTCCATTTCTCAGGAATGTTAATCTACGTAAACTTATGGTCTTGAATTTCGATTTCCAACCAAATGTTCTCTATGCTCTAAAATGATGTACCTTACTTTAACTTCGCCAAAAAACAAACCCAAACAAAGCCAATTTCAAACGGGGCACTTACTCATTGACAGGACAAAGCGGATTTATTACTATGGTATCTGGTAAAATAATAGATAAAGCCTTTGCGGAGGTGACTGGTGCCTGGTGGTGCCCCTGGTCTTCAAAACCAGTGTGGGGCTGATAAGGTCCCGGGTGGGTTCGATTCCCATTCGCCTCCGCCATTTAATACAGAAGACAGAAGTCGGAAGTTTAGCCCCCACCCCTGTGGTGGGGGTCGTTTAGCCTATGATTTTTATGTTGACAAGAAAAACAAAAATCATCATTTTTAGCCTGCTGATTCTGCTTGGGGTGGCTTTACTCACCTACGGCGCGTTCTTTCATTCTGTGAACGTTTCACCCCAGCAGGAAGACGGTTCCCCGGCACTTGCCATGTCGGAACCTGCTCTTGTCAAAGAAGCTTCAGTAGGCGGCGTGAAGCGAGATGAATCAGGGAAGATTAAACAAACATACACCGGCGAAGCCCCCGAAGAATGTCCTACGTGACCAGGTTAAAAACCAGACTATGGCGACCATGGTCGAAAAAACTAAATTGAGCAATCTCGCTTCAAAACTGCTTGGCTGGCGAATGTGGGTACAATCGGCATTCCTGATGGTTTGGCTGGACCCATTGAGCCTGCGTTTGCATACTATATGCTCGCCTGTCTTTCATTGTTATGCATGTCCGTTGTCAACTTTTGCCTGTCCTATCGGCATCATTGCCCAGTTCGGTGCACTGCATATTTTTCCGTTTATGGCGGTCGGCCTGTTAATCGCGGTCGGTGTTTTGTTCGGTTCGCTTATATGCGGGTGGGTCTGTCCCTTCGGCTTCCTGCAGGACCTAATTGCCAAAGTTCCGACGCCAAAGTTTGACCTGCCTAAATGGACCGGGTATTTGCGTTACGTAGTGCTGATTGGCACCGTGTTAGCTGTGCCCTACTTCTTCGGAGAAGAGCATCCGCTTTTTATCTGTCTGATTTGTCCGGCGGGGGCACTCGAAGCGGCTGTGCCTAATATGATTGGCCAGGCGATGGCAGGCCAACAGATTGCCTGGCCGAACGCAGTGAAGCTGACGATACTCAGCCTGTTTCTAATAGCGATTTTCTTTATGAAAAGACCGTGGTGCAGACTGCTGTGTCCACTCGGTGCGATATTCTCACTTTTCAACCGCGTCTCAGCGTTTTTCCTGAGGTTCAATGCCGAGAAATGTAACGACTGCGAGCGGTGCCATAAATTGTGTGAATACGGCATAGAGCCGGAAAAAAGCCCTAATGACTTGCAGTGTAATCGCTGCCTCGAATGTATCGGCTGCGGCCCCGGCGCATTGACTTTCGGCAGTATATTTGGGTCTTCAAAAACAACAATCCTGCCTGCAAAGGATTGATACGGAGCATATTTCCTCCCGATATTAGAAATATCGAAAAAAGTTGCAATAAGAATTATTGATTTAGCGTTTTAAATCAGGTAAAATAGAATAAGTTCTGAATTTATTATTAGGAGTTGGTAATGAGACGAATAAGCAGAAGAGTTGTTCGAAATACAGTTGCTTCTTTGATGACCATATTTTTCCTCCTGGCCTTGGCAGCAGAGTTTTCCAGCGGCCAAACAAGACAGACCCGAAGCGCGAATCCCGATAAATCGGGACTGGTCAAGCTGGGCCAGTTCGCTCCCGATTTCGAGCTGCCCAAACTGACGTTCAAAACCGACGATACAGGAAAACCTATCGGAGTAATAAGCGAAAAGGATACGATCAGATTATCCTCCTTCCGGGGCAAAAAACCTGTTTGCTTGATTATGTCGAGCTACACCTGACCCCCCTTCACGTCCCGCGCAGCGGAGATTGAAAAATTGTACGCGTCGTACAATGACTATATCGAGTTCCTAATCGTTTATGTCCGCGAGGCCCACCCCGAGATGTTGAGACAGGGCAATAAAACAGGAGAAAATTACTAAAGCAATATTTGAAACCTCTTTCCAGCTTCCATGAAAGCCATA
>CAYTND010000459.1:0-2129 GCA_964438965.1 uncultured Pirellulales bacterium | reverse complement strand
AGCTTCGAGATTCACGAGGAGATGGGAAGCTACCAGGGCGGCGTGCACTTCGAGCTCTCGGGTGACAACATCACCGAGTGCATCGGCGGTGCCCGCGGCCTCACCGAAACGGAGCTGTCGCGGTCGTACGAGTCGCGGGTCGATCCCCGCCTCAACTACGAGCAGGCGCTCGAGATGACCCTGCTCATCGCCAGCAAGATGGAGAAGATGAACGGGCGCTAGGAGGCCGCACCGCATTGACCCTCAGGAAGGCTGTGAGGGTACCGGTGCGGTTTCGGTGAGGGTCAATCCGGCACGGCCTCCTAGCTGGATTCGCTGCGCGAATCCTGGGAGACAGGGCAGTTGAGGCGAGAAATGCTCCGTTTGGAGGAATTTCTCGGCCTAGACGGGCTCTGAAGGGGGATTCACGCAGCAGCGGCAGCAGGTTTCGCTGTGAGGACCTTCATGAGGTTGTGGCAAAGGCAAACCAGGGTCCACTCGCGCTGTACCTTGGCCAGACCTCGCAGTGAGAAGTGTCTGAATCCCCGCGCCTCCTTGACTTGGCCAAAGACCGGTTCGACGATCACCTTACGGCGGGAGTACAGCTGCTTGCCCTCCTCGGTGGAGAGCTTGGCCCGCATGTCCGCCCACGCCTCGCTCTCACCTTCAATGGAGTCTTGCTCCGCTGCTGAGTCTCGCCCGTGCTTGTCACGGCCGACCGCGATGTATGCGTCGATGCCCTCGTCCTCGCAGTGCGCCACGTTGTCTGAGGACATGTAGCCAGTGTCGGCAGTCAGTGTCGCTGGCGAATGGCCGGTGTTGCTCTTCACCCGGTCCATCATCGGGATCAGGTGCTCCTGGTCCGGCGCCTGGTTGGTCACACCTTCGGCGAGGATGATCTGGTTCGCCTCGTCTGCCACGACCTGACAGTTGTAGCCCTGCAGGTAGCTCCCGTTAGCCTTCATGATTCGGCTTTCCGGATCCGTGAAGTTGCGCTGAGCCTTTGCCGTTGGGGATCCCTCTCGGGTGGTCGGCACCCTGTGTGACGGCAGGTCGTCGTCTGGACCGTCGGGCGAATCACAGCCCGCTTCGTCGCCCTGTTTGCCTGCCAGACGATCAGCCTTCTCCTCCGACCTCTCAGCCCGTGTCAGCTTGCGCTTGCGCTCGGTCGGATCTTCCTCGGTCTCTGCTGCCCTTCGCTGATTCTCAGCTCGCTCGCGAAGCTCCTTGGCCCTAGCCTGTCTGGCTTCTTCTTCGAGCTCTGCCTTCGCCTTGCGAATGGCTTCCAGCCTCCGCTCTCGGCACTTCAGCTCCTCCGAGATGGGGTGCGCTTCCTGACCCTTGCCATAGCGCGTATCCTCCTCGGCATCGATAGCCTCAGCCCTCGACAGGAGCTCTTGGATCTCCCCCTCCAAACGCTCGACCTCTGACTCCATCCGACCGTGACTCATCGCCTTGTGCTTCGAGGCGTTGGCCTTGACCTTCGAGCCATCCAGCGATACGTGCTCGAGCTTGATCAGTCCAGCACGGTCGCACACCTTGAGCACCTGCACGAAGAGCTCCGGAAGAGCATCGAGATGACGGAGCCGAAACTCGTTGACCACCGTGTGATGCGGGTGCTGATCACCTGTCAAGACACGGAAATCGACCCTCTCACGAGTAGCGGCCGCGATCTCGCGCGATGAGTAGATTCCGCTCGAGTACGAGTAGAACAGCAAGGCCAGCATCATCCTCGGGTTGTAGGGCCGGGTCCCTCGAGCGTCCACGGCGTGGATCGAGTGACTGACGGATCTGATGTCAAGCGCGTCGACGACGTCGAGAAGGCGGTACACCAGATGATCCTCCTCGAGCCAGTCCCGCATGGCAGGAGGAAACAAGAAGACCTGATCCGGGTCCCAAAGGCGGTACTTCTTCAGTGGCATGACCAATTGTAACCGAGACAGGGACTGCGTCTAGAAATCTTCAGAACGCTCCGCCACGTCGTGAAAATGCCTCCCTGGATTCGCGCAGCGAATCCTACTAGGAGGCAAAGGGCATAGATCCTGCTCCCAAGATCGCCTCGGCCAATCGACCTTCCCGCCAACCGCGAGAACCGGATCTATGCCCTGCAGCCTCCTAGTGCTCGGCTGCTTCCAGCGCCGCGCGGTGCT
>CAYTND010000458.1:0-2157 GCA_964438965.1 uncultured Pirellulales bacterium | reverse complement strand
GACGTCCTCTTCGGCACGGCATCGTTTCAGGACGCTCACACCCTGAATGTCGCTGCCGAAGAGGGTGAGGAAACGATCTCGTTTACCAACGCGGTCATCGCGACCGGCTCGGTGCCCTTCTTCCTGAAGGGATTCGAACCCGATGGCGACCGGGTGGTGGGCAGTAAGAAGGCGCTCGAGTTCGAAGAAGTACCGGAAAGCCTCCTCGTGATCGGCGGCGGATACATAGGGCTCGAACTCGGTATCGCCTATGCCAAGTTCGGAACGAAGGTAACCGTCATCGAGATGATGGACAGTCTTCTGCCTCTCTCCCCGAAGAATCTCTCTGCGCTGGTGGCAAAGAGATGCCGCAAACTGAAGATTGACGTGCACCTGGGGGCCGCCGCCCGGGAACTCGAAAAGCATGCCGATCATGTGACCCTGGTGGCGACCGGTCCGGGGGACGAGGAACTCCGCTTCGACGCCGACAGATTGCTGGTCACGATCGGTCGCAGACCGAATACCACCGGCCTCGACCTGGAGAATGCGGGGCTTGCGGCAAATTCACGTGGATTCATCGAAGTTGATGAGTGTCGCCGGACGGTGGTACCGAACATTTATGCCATCGGTGACGTGGCGGGAGAGCCGATGCTCGCGCACAAGGCGAGCAAGGAGGGACTGGTTGCGGCCGAGGATATCGCCGGGCATGATGTGACTTATGCCCCGAAGGCGGTACCTGCCGTGATCTTCACCGACCCTGAAGTCGCGTATGTCGGTCTCTCCGAAGAAGAGGCGGTCGAGGAAGGATATGAGGTCGTTGTGGGTGAGTTCCCCTTCATGGCGAGCGGACGCGCGGCGGCGATCAATCATACCGAAGGATTTGTCAAGGTTATCGGTGACGCGAAAACCGGTATGGTGCTTGGAGTACAGATCGTCGGTCCGGAGGCCTCTGATCTGATCAGTGAGGCGTGCCTGGCGATCGAGGCGGGTCTCACACTGGAGGAGATCGGGCATACGATGCACCCGCATCCGACTCTGGGTGAGGCCGTCATGGAGGCTGCCGAGACTGCCCTGGGCAAAGCGATTCACGGAGGAGTCTGATCCGACTTTCAGGCCCTGTCACGTAGCAACCGTCGCATTCGAGCGGCGCCGTATCTCGGGTATTTCTGGTATCCCGGGCTTGAGTTTATTACATTCAGGAATCACGAGACATCGGGAGGGGTACATCCTTCGGTGTCTCTGACCACTCTTTGAAACTGCCGATTACACAATATTGAGCTGAGGAACCCATCCGTCCACAGGCTCTTTGAGCATGGAGAGCACAAATGGCGACGCTGAAAGACGCACTCGCATCAAGACTCCCGGCGCGCTTTGAGGAAATCAGAAATCTCGTCAAGGAGCACGGTGACACGGTCATCTCTGAAGTCACCATCGCGCAGACATATGGCGGGATGCGTGGGGTGAAGAGCCTCGTGTGTGATACCTCTCTGGTCGAGCCGGATAAGGGATTGATCGTCCGGGGGATCCCGATCATCGAACTCACCGACCGCACGCCCGAGGATATCTTCTATCTCCTCTGCGTTGGTGAGCTTCCCAGTGATAAAGATGTAGAAGGCATCAAGCAGGAATTCGCTGCGCATTGTGACGTGCCCGATCATCTCTACGATGTTCTGAGAGCGTTGCCCGCAGACGCCCATCCCATGGATATGTTCATCACCGGTATCCTGGCCCTCCAGAATGAGTCTGTTTTCGCTCAGCGCTACAATGAGGGGATGAAGAAGGATGTCTACTGGGAAGCAGCCCTGGAGGACAGTATCCGGCTTATGGCCAAGCTTCCCGCCATTGCTGCCGCGGTGTACCGGATCCGGTTCAACAAGGGGGACCTGATACCAGGTGATTCGAGTCTGGACATGTCCACCAACTTCGCGCGGATGCTCGGCAATAACGATCCCGAATTCGCCGATCTGGTGCGGCTCTACCTGGTGCTGCACTGCGACCATGAAGGCGGGAACGTGAGCGCGTTCACTTCTCACGTCGTTGCTTCGGCGCTTTCAGATCCCTACTACTCGGTGGCCGCGGGGCTCTGCGGTCTGGCCGGTCCGCTTCACGGTCTGGCGAACCAGGAGTGCCTGAAGTTCCTGATGGAGATCCTCGACCGGTTCGGCGGCAAAGCTCCAT
>CAYTND010000457.1:0-2161 GCA_964438965.1 uncultured Pirellulales bacterium | reverse complement strand
GGGACAGCAAATACAGCCAGGGGAGGTTTGGCAGGGATTATGGTTTTAACACCTTTTATAGCTGGAGCGACATTGGCGGCGGTGAAGCCATTCATTGTTGCGGCGGTCGCAATAACAGCGTAAGGCAGGTCATGTTCAAAGGCTGACCATTTAGTCAGGTCGTTGATGACGCCGCAACCGACTGCAAGGACAATGTCAGCAGGTGGCAACTGGTCGTTGAGCCAGTCATGAGTGGTGTCATCGCAAACAGGGCTGCCATGATTAGTATCAGGGACAATGATATGGTGTACAGAGAAGCCCGTTTGTTCGAGGACATGCCTGGCACGCTCGCCGACGATGACCCAGGTCCGCTGGTCGGCTACTATGAGAACACGGCGTCCATCAACAAGGGATTCTAAAAAATTGGGTAAACGCTCCAGGGCATCCTCTGAATAGATGAGGCTTTTGATGGGAACCTTGTGGCTGCGTCCGCATTCGCAATTAAAGGTTGTATCGAGCAGTTCTTTGGGATTCATTGTCTCAGTATCACTAAGTTGCAGGTTATAAGCTCGGTGTGCTGCATTAACCTGTCCTGAGCTCACATAATCTTTTCAACCACCACTTGTTGTCCTTCAGTAAAGTGTGCCGTGGCGGCGTCTTCCGGACTGATTAATATAAGTTCACTTTGGTCCGAGCCGGCGGGCGGGCCGGCTTTGACATGGACGGAGCGCAACCCTCCATACCACCAGCGGATATGACTGGCATAAAGCAGGTCGCCTGGTTCGGCAGCCATTTTGTCTAATGCCGGTTGAGAAACGATAACGACGTTTTTCCCTGCGAGGCTTTTATCAAGTTTGGTCTGGAGTCGCACTTTTCCACCGGGTTTTAGATTGGGTTGGCCTCCTTTGAACTTACGCATAGCATCAATTTGGGTCCCTGCAACGAGTCCCTTCAATTTAGCCTCTGGTTTCGGTTTGGTAAACCATGTTACAGAAACACCAAGAGTCCCTGCCGCTAACAAGCCGAATAAAGCCCGCATGAACTTGTAGCTGTCCGGCCCCATTCCGAAGTCAAAAGGCCCCACCAGCACATCCGGCCAGATGAAAGACAAACCAATCAGGAACGCTCCACCGGCAATGGTTACAAAGGCAGCCGCAGGGGTATATCGCTTCCAGATAATCCCAAGAAAGATAGCTGTTAGAACCGGCGGTGTAACGGCAGCCGTAAACATACTGTGCGCCCCATAAATAGTATCTTTCATAAATATAGGTACTAAAGCCAGGCCCAAACCGGCCGCACACAGACTCGTTATTCGCGCCACCCGCAGGTAATGTTTGTCGCTGCTTCCGGGCTTAACGTACGGTCTCCAAATGTCATTTACAAATATTGCACTTACAGCATTTATAAGCGTATCGGCGGTACTCATCAATGCTGCTGTCAGGGCGGCGAGTACAAACCCGAAAACGCCCGGGGAGCAAAGAAAATTAGCGGCTTTTACAAAAGAATCCGAGGCTTCAGTGGCCAGCTCGCCATTGTTAACCAGCGCCCTGGCAATCCATCCGCCGCAACTGGTGGCGATGGCAGCCAGCGGAGCCAGCACGAGGATCCAGCAGACCACCATCCGACGTGAATCTTTGACACTTTTGAGCGAGAGAAATCGCATGATAAAACCCTGGTGCATGAGCATGAGGGCTCCGGTATTGGCTAATCCGTCCTGGACGTAGATACCGATAAAACTGAACTTAGGCGGTGCATTGAAATCCGAAAAAGCGTACTTATGTTCCTGCGGAAGCAGTGACCAGAATTCGCCAAAACCGCCGAAATGATAAATAGCGGCAGCGAACAACCCCAGGCCCGCAATGAGCAATATCAATCCCTGGACAAGGTCGGTCATAATAATCGCTGTTTGTCCACCAATGTAAACATATAAAGCCACAGCTACTGCTGTTATTACCGCTCCGGTCACAACCTGCCAGCCTAACAGCGTGTGCAGCGTCCTGCCCAACGTGATGAGGCGCTGTATTGGAAGCTGACGTCGACGTAGCGGATTTCCTTCTGGAAGTGCGCCGTTTCTCCTACCGAACGCTCCGGCTCGCGCGGAAACGACATAAGGGTGAACACTCGTTCGCCCGCGGCCAGGCCTTCCTGCAACGAATTATTGACGCCGATCAGCGCCTTGACC
>CAYTND010000456.1:0-2167 GCA_964438965.1 uncultured Pirellulales bacterium | reverse complement strand
AATTAACATAACTTTTTATACAACAGAGCTTTATCAAAAATAAATAAATCTAAGTAGCGTTGTAGTCCTAAGACAAAAAAAGGCCTGAACAAACAGGCCTTTTATCTTAGTTGCGTGGCCCTCCTCCACGGGTGCCGTAAGAAAACGTTTGAAAAGGACCCATTACTTCCAAGTGGGCAATCGTTGCTTGTGTCCGAAAGTCCTATCGAGTAGGCATTTTCGATCCATCAAGGCCTGATTTCCCTGAGTACGGGTATCGGTTCTTTCAAACATCTGCTTCCTATACGAACACCGCAGGGGTTAGCCCGCAACATTGTTTTATACCAGATTCCAAACGAAAAGTCAATAAAATAGCAACAAAATTCGGTCAAATAATTAAAATCTTCAGTATTTCTCTATATTGATTTTTCGGCTTTTAGGGCATTTTTTCTAAAGCCAAATTCAAACTTAAAGTTAAAATGGCCGCATTCGGCGTTTGCGGTCAAGCGATAGAGATAGCTGGCACACGCTTCTAACTACATTGACCGGTCGCTTACGCTCCCGGCTCTGTTGTATTGACTTTGGAGAAGGAGCTGTCATGTAATATGAATCAGACGGTGCGTAGTTCTGCACGTACGGACTTAGCCAAACTCTCTACAATATCAGCCTCAAAGTTGTCAACTCTCTGGTGGGTCAGTGTGCCGTCCTCATCTCTAAACCGCAGCGAAAGCGTAACACTTTTTTTGCCGGACGGAATGCCCTTTCCGTGGTATATGCCGACAAATTGAATCTCTTCCAGTTCGACGGAGGCCTTGTTCTTAACCGCCTCAATAATATCCGCCCAGCGGATATTTTCGTCCACGATAATCGAAAGGTCGCGATGTATCGCCGGGAATCTTGGCAGCGGTTTGACTTTTACGGCGCCTCTTTGCAGAGTCAAAAGCTGTCCGAATTCCAACTCTGCAGCGCAGGGCGAGAGGTCTTTGAAATCAAATTTTTCTTCCACCACCTGTGAAACAATCCCTGCGGTGCCGATTGTTTGAGAGTTCACAATGATTTGGGCACCAGTCTGTGCCCAGAGAAGGTCCGCAGGAGTGAAAATAATTTGTGCATCTCTATCAATACTTTTTACGAGCCCTTCAATCACGCCGCGCAGGTCTCTAAAATCACTGTCACATGCAAGGGCGAGTTCGGTTTTCTGAATCGGCAGCTCACCGCCCTGCTCAGGTGTCGGCACAAAAGTATCCGCAATCTCAAATATCCTGCATGGTAAATTCTTAGCGTTAAGGTTTGTTTTCAGAACCCCCAGCAGAGAGCCGATAAGGGTCCGGCGAAGCAGATTCGCACTCCTTCGACCATGCTCAGGATGGTGAGCTTGTCGAACCATTTTTCTGGATACGTCTTTTACCGCCAAATGTTCCTTAACACCTGCCTTTGTGAAAAGTTCTGCAACAGAATTGTCAACAAAGCCAACGTTAATCGTTTCATAAAGGACACAGCCGTTAAGATAGGTTCCGAGCGACTCAATCAACTTCTGACGTGTATCGACCGGCACCACTTCGATTTTGATTTTTCGTTCTGTTGGTACTTTGTTGTAGCCATAGACACGTGCGACTTCTTCAATCAGGTCAACTTCACGATAAACGTCACTACGCCAGGAAGGTACCGAGCACATTATCAAACCATCCTTGCTTTGCGGCTTGAAACTTAAAGCAGTGAGAATTCTCATCACTTCTTCGCAGGGGACCTCAATACCGAGCAATTTGTTTAAGCGTGAAAGCCGTAATGTTACCTCTTTCTGTACAGGCTTTTTAGGATAAATATCAACCACGCCCTTAGCTACTTTACCACCTGCGACTTGAGTTATCAGTTGTGCAGTGCGTTTTGAGGCCCAGTCCACCATCTCGATATCGACAGTACGTTCAAATCGAAAGGCGGCCTCTGAAGGAAGTGTGAGTCTGCGGGATGTTGTGCGGACACTGACAGGGTCAAAGTAGGCATCCTCCAGAAGGATTGTGGTGGTCGTTTCGCTGACCTCAGTATCCAGTCCGCCCATAACGCCTGCCACGGCCACAGGCCCTTGTGCATCAGCGATAACCAGCATATCAGTATTAATATCGCACTGTGTACCATCGATGCTGGTCAGACGTTCGCCGGCCACAGCCTTCCTGACTATTATTTTGCCTTC
>CAYTND010000455.1:0-2171 GCA_964438965.1 uncultured Pirellulales bacterium | reverse complement strand
CCAGGGCTTCGGCCAACATGCCAATTTCTTGTTTGGTTCTCTTCTCGGTAACAGAGATCAAAATAGAATTCTCCATACCATCGTAATATCTGCCTAAAGGGAAACCTGCAGCAAAACGCTTTTCTATCAACTTGGCAATCACATCTGCCGCCTCATACGGCAGGTCCAGCACAAATTCGTTGAAGAACCATTTTCCCCTAAAATGCGGCTCTACGCCCGGTATTGCCGTCAGTCGCTTGTATGCATATTTTGCCTTATCAGCGCAAAGTTGTGCTGTTTCCTTGAGGCCTTCGGTGCCGAGCAGCGAGAGATAGACAAGTGCAGTCAGCGCACAGAGAGCTTCGTTTGAGCAAATGTTCGAGGTCGCTTTGTCTCTACGTATGTGCTGTTCGCGCGTCTGGAGCGTAAGGACGTATGCTTTCTGACCGGACATATCGACCGTTTCACCTGCGATCCGCCCCGGCATCTTTCGAACGTATTGCTTTCGCGACGCCATAAAACCCAGATACGGTCCGCCAAATGACATCGGTATGCCCAGGCTTTGCCCTTCGCCCGTTACTATATCGGCACCCATCGCTGCCGGCGTTTTCAGTATCCCCAGCGATATCGGGTAGGACGAGACAATTAACAAACTCCCTTTGTCGTGTGCAGCGTCGGCAATGTCGCTGAGCTCGTCGATGCACCCGAAAAAGTTAGGGTTCTGTACAATAACCGCAGCAGTCTTGTCATCGATTATCTGCAATATCCGGTCGCGGTTGGTTAGGCCGTCTTCGCAATGGGTCTGTTCAAGCTCAATCTTGAGATTCTGCGTGTATGAATGGATCATTACGCGGTAAATAGGATTGACACTGTCGTCAACAATTACTTTGTTTCGGTCTGTAATACGCAGAGCCATCATCATTGCTTCATAGAGAGCAGTCCCGCCATCATATAGTGAGGCGTTCGCAACCTCCATTTCCGTCAACCGACAAATCATCGACTGGTATTCGTAAATTGCCTGGAGAACACCCTGCGATAGTTCAGGCTGATAAGGTGTGTATGCAGTATAGAATTCGCTGCGTGAAACAATAGAATGGACCGCAGCCGGGATGAAATGATCGTAGAAACCGCCTCCCAAAAAACAGGTGAGATGTGTGGCGTTCTTCTCTGCCAGCTCCATTAGCCTGTTTCGAGTTTCCTGTTCGCTCAAACCACGCGGCAAGTCAAACGCCTCGGCCATGAGTTCCCGGGGAACGTCGTCAAAAAGCTCATCCATTGTCAGCCCAATCTCTGCAAGCATCTGCTCTTGCTGTTGCGGTGTGTTTGATATAAAAGGCATCTGCAATACTCCAAACAAAACTGCTGAATTGGCTTCGAAGCCGTATTTGCTGCTCGTCGGATGTAGTCCACGGCAGCTCTAATGTCCACCTAAATACTCTTCATATTGCTTTGAATCCATCAAGCTCTCAACGGATTTGACGTCAGTGATATGCAATTTACAGATCCAGCCCGCGCTGTAGCAATCTTGATTAATCAGCTCCGGTCGAGACTCAAGTTCGTCGTTAACTTCAATTACTTTCCCAGCCACAGGGGAGTAAATGTCGTTTGCTGCTTTGGTGCTTTCTACGACAGCCAGTTCATCGTGTCCAGCGCATTCCTTCCCAATATCGGGCAATTCCACGAATACGAGTTCGCCCAGCATCTGCTGGGCATAATCCGTGATCCCAATTGTTGCGACGTTCGCATCAATCCTTGCCCACTCGTGGTCCTTTGTGTAAAGTAATCCCTCTATGACCATATTGTTCTCTCCGATTAGAATTTAACAAATCGAACCACGACCTTGCCTGTAAGGTCCGGTTCCAGAAGCTCTCCCTTATCAATGCTCTGTTTCCTGCCCTGCTGGATATGACTGCGGCTTCTTGCCGAATAATAAAGCCCCACTGCGTCGTTCTCTTCTAAAGATTCCCTGTCCACATAAACCAGAGCAATTTGTTTTTCAGCTATTCTTGCACAACTCAACACCCAACCAATACTTCGGCCGTGTTTATCCAGCACACCATCGTTTTGTCGAACAGGCCGGATACCCTTTGTTCCCGGCAATTCAATCCTGGCAACCTTCATATCATATTCTCTGGATATCCGTTCCATAGCCGTCTTGCCGATAAAGAACTCTTTTTCCAACTTGACGGCCC
>CAYTND010000454.1:0-2182 GCA_964438965.1 uncultured Pirellulales bacterium | reverse complement strand
TAGAAAGAGCGGTGGCGGGACTGGATGGTGTGCTCAGTGTTGATATGGGTGGGCGCGCCAGGAAGATAAGACAAAGAGGTACACTGCGGGCACAAAGCCGAACACAGATGAATGACAGAATCAGCACAGTATCGACATATATGGACGGTGATACACATACGCTGATAACCGGCGACGGCGACAAATTTGATAACCTTCGGATGGATTCTTTCAAGGTAAGTAAAGAGCGGGCAAGTGGCGGCGGTATGGTTGTTGATTATGAAATCGTCTATAGCCAGTTAGTTTGATAGCGTAGAGCGTATAGCGGACAGAAAAGGAAAGAGCAATAATGGGACTTATCAGCAGTGGGATAGAAAAGGTCAGAGCGTTTGAATTGCCCGCTGGTATTTGGGCAGACGGCAAGTGTGTCGAGTTCCCGCGAGTAGCACTGGTGAAGTGGTCCGCCAAAGCGAACCTGAGCGATAAGTTTTATCAGGTTTATGTCAACGGCCAATATGCAGGGGTAACGGTTGACAGTCATCAAAGACAAATGATTGTTCCGATACCTACCTCTCTGGAATCAGCGGTTCGGATTGAGGTCTTTGCCGTTGAGGCCGAGCAGGCGGATAGTGATTTTAGCAATGAGCTTGTCCAGCCACCAGCTACCAGTGAGCGGGTGAGAATAAGTTTGTTGCGGAATCAGAACCTGCCGAGCGATGCAACTGCCGAAGTCTATTTTGACAACGGGACAGGCGAAATTGATTACAGCCAGCCGCTGACTGATTCGCCGATAAGGATTTGGCCTGTCTGGCAGGATAAAGCCGGTTTCGGGATGGGGAGATTCGGTGTTGGTGATTTCGGTTATGAGTCGGCGGCAGCGGTTGGATTTGGTAAGGGCAGTTTCGGGCACGGTCAGTTTGGCCTTGATGCCGATACGATTGAATGGATAAGCCCGCCGCTGCAGGCCGGCGTTTACAAATTCGGTGTTAAGATTACCGACAGAGCAGGCAATGAAAGCTACGCCAGCGAAACTGAGCCGCTCACAGTAATACCGGCGGCAAGACCCGCTGAGCAAGTAAGCATTTCTTCATTCGATAAACAGACGAATCAATTGGTGCTGGAGATACAAGGAACCCCCCAGTGAAACTGGGGGCTAAATATTAGTGGATAAGGGAGAATATTATGGCTGAAGTGTATCCATCTGATAATGAGTTGTTAAACATACAGTCCGACAGTGAAACCGGTGTTGAGTATATAGCAACCGGTACGGCGCCTTACTATCTGGAGTTTCGAAAATTGCTGTATCGGCTATCGTTAGCTACACGGCGAGCAAACGACTTAAGAGTTTATGACGAGGGCGGGCTGGACGTTGGTGTAAAAGCGGGCAAGTTCTGGTTAGATACCCAACTGATAAGCTATGCCGGCTCGTCGGGCAATACTTTAGCGGATGATAAAGCAAATATTTACATCTATCTGAATTCGGCCGGCAGTCTTGTAACCAACGAATACACCAGTTTCCCCGATATGGTAACTACGCCGCATATTCGGTCAGCGATAGCGAGCACCTCGGGCGGGGACATCGACTCGATAACTGATTGCCGAGCGGGTCATAATGCTGTGGTGCCATACGGAGCCGGTGGTGTAAAAAAGACTGTCGAGGCACATACCAGCGATGACACACTTACAGCAGCGGAATCCGGAAGTGTCCACAGTAACCTCGGCGCAACCGGGATAGTTACACTTACGCTGCCTGCTTCGGCACCTGCCGGGACGGTATTTAGCTTTGCAGTCCAGGCCGCTTATGAGCTGCGTATTGACCCGGGTACGGCGACAATCCGAGACGACAGCGGCCAGACAGCAGACAAATATAAATCAGCTAACGCGGTCGGAGAATGCCTCAGCCTTGTAGCTGATTCCAATGGCGATTGGGCAACCATTGCCAAGAACGGGACATGGACGGAGGAGGTGTAAATATGCTTATTTCCACGACCAAACCACCAGCCGGCTCTGTTGGATTAAAAGAAGTCAATAAAGATTTTTGTGCAGCTTCAATTGGAGCACAAGGAGTATATCCGAGAAGGCATTTTGTTCCGAAACTCATCGAACCTCTTGACGATACCTCACAATGGGATACTGGTATACGCGTAACTAAAGCTGCGGATACTACTAATTATATTTGCTCACAGGCAAGTACGCTACAGTC
>CAYTND010000453.1:0-2184 GCA_964438965.1 uncultured Pirellulales bacterium | reverse complement strand
GCAAAAAAACGGTGTTTAGTGCTATACGTTACTCTTTGGCAGGGACTGTCATAGTGCGGGCCCGGTAGTTGGTTGTACTTATTGTTATTAAAAAGATTATCGAAATGTGCTTAAGAACGGTCGGTCGCGCGAATCTCCGAGAAAGTGAAGGAGAAAGAAAATGAAACGGAAAGGTTTTACATTAGTCGAGCTTCTGGTCGTAATTGCGATCATAGCTCTGTTGATGGGCATTTTAATGCCTGCACTGGCCAGGGTCAGGCAGATTGCCTATCGACTTATCTGCGGGACGAATCTGTCCGGCATCGGCAAGGCAATGCTTATCTACAGCAACGATTACGAAGACGAGTTTCCGCGTGCCGGCGGAAGAAACAGCATTTGGGGCAGCCGTGTGGACTGGCTGGCCAATAACCGGTTCGCTGCTTACGGCTTAAGCGGCACCGACGGCAGCGGTGGCCAGGCAACCATTAGCTCCAGCTTCTATCTTCTGGTCAAGTATGCCGAGGTAACACCCAAGTCATTTCTCTGCAAGGGTGACTCCGGGACCAGGGAATTTAAACCCTCCGACTACGGCCAAGGCGCCAGACAGCTTATCGACCTCTGGGACTTCGGCCCTGAACCATTAAAGCACTGCAGCTACTCCTACCACATGCCTTATGGCCTGTATGCTCTGACCACGTCGAGCGAGCCGGGTATGGCGGTGGCAGCCGACCGGAACCCATGGATAGACTCTCCCGCTGCGGAACGCAAGGATCCCGGCTTGTTGTCCTCATACAACCCTAACGGTGGTAGAGAAGCGGTCAATGTGGGAAACGCCATTGCCCACCAGGAAGATGGACAAAACGTATTATTTATGGACAGCCACGTAACTTTTGAAAAACAACCATTCTGCGCCATCAATGACGATAATATTTACACCTACTGGGACGGCGGAGATCCTCGACGAGGCGGCTTACCTATACCCGGAGTTACTGAGCCTGGCGGTAGATTGGATTCATTCCTGGTACACGATGGCGAAGGCGGAGCCGCAGGGCCACCACCACCACCAAAGAGGGGGCAATGCTTCCCTGCTGATACACCCGTGTGGGTAGATGGGGCACTCGTGCAAATCTCGAAAGTTGCCGCAGGCCAGACAGTCGGTAGAGTCAACTGTATTGCAATCGCGGAGCAAATCGAGAAAGTCGAAGAGCACGAGGGAACCTTCGAATGCCGCGATATAACGCTCGAAAACGGAAATCGCATCAGCGTTGTGGCAGCACACTGCTTTATGCTTGATTCCGGACGATGGGTCGCTGCCCAGAATCTGCAAAGTGGTATGAATTTGAAATCATTAAAAGGTACAGTTGCTATCAAGAGCGTTGTAACCAGGGCAATGCCTTTTGTCGGCAAGGTGTACAATCTTAAAGTTAAAGATGGAGAGCGGTATTTAGTGGGTGAAGATGGGGTAGTTGTACGTGATTGGTGATGCGATGTGTTGATAGGTGCCTGAACAACTATGTACGGCACCGCATCGGTATCCGGGTTGCGTAAAGATAGTCCCTGCTTTTAGTTGTCTATAGGCGGCCTTGTGTGATTGAGCACAAGGCCGTTTATTATTTTGGTGAGTGGTGGTTATGATACTATTTGTGCGAACATAGGATTTGTCTTAATCTGGCGTTTATGTTAAACTGTGCATTCTGATTTTCAAGGAGTGCAAAATTGGGACAAACACTCGTTTACAAAATACTTGGCAGCCACCTTGTAGAAGGCAAGCTCGCGGCCGGCGAGCAGATTGGGATTCGTATTGACCAGACGCTTACGCAGGACGCCACGGGAACGACGGCGTTTTTGCTGTACGAATCGATGGGGGCAGGCCCCAGCGACTCCCGTCGCAAGACGGGGCTGTGGGCAGGTAAGGTTAAAACCGATTTGTCGGTAAGCTACGTTGACCACAATATGGCCGGCTTCGGGCCGGAGAACCATAACGACCATTTGTATCTGCAAACGATAGCTGCGAAGTGCGGAGTTTATCATTCACGGGCGGGCAACGGCATCTGTCATCAGGTTCATTTAGAGCGGTTCGGCAGGCCCGGGGCGACTCTGTTGGGCAGCGACTCACACACCCCGACCGCCGGCGGAATCGGTATGTTAGCTATCGGGGCCGGGGGGCTGGACGTGGCGGTGGCGATGGCCGGCGGGCCGTTTTAC
>CAYTND010000452.1:0-2202 GCA_964438965.1 uncultured Pirellulales bacterium | reverse complement strand
ATATCGCAAATTACTTTTGGACTGTCTTGTAGTACTTGCCAACGCCCTTTTATATCTGTATTTTTAATTACATGTAACAATCCATCTTCAATGTTTTTATCTGAAACTGAAAACCCTTTTTTTCTAATTTCAAGTATCGTTTGCACAGCAGCTTTTATATTCTTCTTTTGGTAATCTCCTTTTAAACCAGAATGATAATTGGTTGTGATTAATTCATCTGCTAAATAAATTGGAGCATTATTTTCTTTTGCCAAGCTAATAAATTGGGTAAGTTCATCAACTGTGGCTCCGGGGCTATCAATGAGATAAGAAATGGCATCGCAAACCTCGCCCAGGTTATGGGGGGGGATATTGGTGGCCATCCCTACGGCGATTCCTGAGCTACCATTAACCAATAGATTGGGGAATCGGGCGGGCAGAACCAAAGGCTCTTTAAGACTATCGTCAAAGTTTGGCGCAAAGTTGACAGTATCCTTGTCAATATCAACTAACATTTGCTCGGCAATGGAGGCTAGGCGTGCTTCGGTATAGCGCATAGCTGCTGGAGGGTCATTATCCATACTGCCGAAATTGCCCTGACCGTCAATCAGGACATGTCGCATTGAGAAATTCTGGGCCATGCGTACCATTGCATCGTAAACGGATGTGTCACCATGAGGATGGTATTTACCTAATACCTCACCGACGATCCGGGCACTTTTCTTATGGGAACTGGCATAAGTTATCCCTAGACCATGCATGGCATAAAGAATTCGCCGGTGTACCGGCTTTAGCCCATCCCGCACATCAGGTAGAGCACGGGAAACGATGACACTCATAGCATAGTCAAGATAAGAGTTTCTCATCTCATCTTCTATATTTACCGGTTTGACTTTGCCTAAAGTCATGCTCAGTTTAACCTCCTATTCATGATTAGTGGCCTGCTCTTCATCAAGGCCATGAGACTCCTCAGGCAATACCTCATTATACTCCAACTCATCCCTAGATATCTTATTGGTAACATAAGGCTGAAGGCCCTTAAATCCTCTTGGTGGGAAGGAAAGTTGTCCTGCCTGACCGGGGTCCTGATACACCTCTCTAATAATGACCGTTATCTTGTCTTCTGCTGAACTGATGGTGGCAGCGGTATACTTATTGCCCCCCTCCATTAATTTTATAAGTCGCTGCCCATGCCTAGGCTCGACTTGCCCTAAATACTCGCCGCGACTGTTTTCTACGACCAGGTTAGAGCCGTCTATTTTCAGATTTACTCTATCACCTGTCGCCGTTCTGGCTAGAATTTCTTGAGGCCCCAGTCGATAAAGGTTGACCACCCCTGCTTTGCCTACCTCTTCAATAAAATGATGTGGCTCAGCCTTATGAGAGTCTGCTTCTGAACTAACTAAGACCTCCCCTAGATGGGATAAGCGCTGAAGATTCTTTTTGGCAATGGTATTATAAGGGTCAAGTTCCATAGCTCGGCCGTAGGCTTCCTTTGCCTGAGAATATATCCCCAGTTCCATATAGGCTCTGCCTAAACGATTATGAGCCTCAACATCGTTGGGGAAACTGTCTATTATTTCCTGGTTAGTGGCTATTGCTTCTCTCCACCGACCTTGCATGGCTAAAGCTATAGCCTGTTGGCTACGCTGCCGTCTAAGCCTTACCTGACTCTCTTGTTCATATGACATTGTCTACTCCACGGTCACACTTTTGGCTAGGTTCCGTGGGAAGTCTATGGGGCAACCTCTTTCCTTAGCGGTATAGTAGGCAAGTAGTTGGAGGACTACTGTATTAACCACTGGTGAGAATATGGCGTCAACTTTTGGTACGGTAATAACTGAATCGGCTATACTCCCGATAGACTCGTCTCCCTCCTCAGCCAGTGCTATTACGGGTGACTTTCTAGCCTTAATCTCCTTGATATTGGTCAGCATAACCTCATAAGTATTATCCTGAGCTACAATGGCAATAACCGGTGTATTAGTGCCCAGTAAGGCAAAGGGACCGTGTTTTAACTCTCCAGCAGCATAGCCTTCAGCGTGAATGTAGGAAATCTCCTTCAGCTTAAGCGCCCCTTCTAGGGCTACTGGAAAGTTTATGCCTCTGCCAATAAAGAAGACGTTTTCATACCCAGCCAAGTATTTACTGTGCTCCTTAATCTTGTCTTCATTATCTAGTACCTGTTGAACTTTGTTGGGTAATTGTCTTATTCCCATGAGC
>CAYTND010000451.1:0-2207 GCA_964438965.1 uncultured Pirellulales bacterium | reverse complement strand
CCGATGCCTGCGGGGCCGAATGAAGGCTTTGGTCGGAATCGCTGCCTCAATCCGCTGCGCCGTAAGGTGTCCCCAAGGGACCGCCTGGTCGGGTTCGAGGACGATCTGCGCCTCCGCAGCGGTAAGCCCAAGCCACGGCGCCGCGAGCATCCCGGCCGCCGCAGCCGTACCGCCCAGAAAATCACGCCGCGTCATGCCGTGCGTTTGAGTTGTGGCGCGGGTTTGGAAACCTGCGCTACTATGTGACGGCTTCACTGCTTATCTCCGACAACCGGTGCGGTACTCTTGGCGTTTGTGATGCCCGGCGGCAATTCCATGACACGGATATTGCGGAAGTGGATTTCGGCGCCTTCGGACTCCAAACAGATGTAGCCTTTCTTGATAGTTGCATTGCTGATGCCGTTCACGAACTTGCCGTTCACCGACAGCTTGATGACGCCGTCAACACAAACAATCGTGTATGTATTCCACTGGCCCTTTGGCTTGCAGCGGTTCTCGAAGGACTTGCTTCGGCTGCCGCGAGGATTGTCCGGGGTCGTCTTCAAACCGCCAACGCCAAAGAGTTCACCGTGCACATAGGCGATTGGCCGGGGCGTGCCGTCCTTCTGCTTGTGTAGATTGACCCAATCAAGCTCAAGTATCTGGACCTCGACCCCCTTAGGTAACCGCTTACCCTTTTGGGGGACCCCTTCACTCCACACAAAAACGCCGGAATTACCTCCTGCTTCCAGGTGCTTCCATTCGATTTGCAGAATGAAGTTCTCATACTGCTTTTCCGTGCGCATCACTCCGATCGGGCGTCCGCTGCATACCAGCGTGCGGTCGCGTACGGTCCACGTGTTCTCAGCCGTATTCACATTGACCCATCCCGACAGGTCCCTGCCGTTAAAGAGCTCGCGGAACTGCAGTGGGCCGGCAGCTCGCGCCAGGCAGTCACCGCACAGCAGCACAACTGTGACGTACATCAGTACCTTTGCTTGTGTTTTCACGGTCTGTCCTCCATCTTCATTTCTGTTTCCGGTTTGAATTCTGTTTCGCCGCAAGACGATTGCCACACACAATCAATCTGCGCGACGCTCCCACCAACGGTGGGTCTAATACTGACCGGCGTTGCCGGCTCGTCCTGTCCAAATATTCAGACAAGTCATTTAATGATACAACACCGTAGCACAATTCCCTGAAATGTCAAGCCTTTAAGATAATCTTCTCTGCGTTCTCCGCGCACTCAGCGGCTAAATTTCAACCAAAAACGCTGATACCTAAAAGTAAAAATAAAATTTTTTGAAAATTTTTAACTGCTTTTATAACATCGAGTTACGAACGACGAGCGATAAGAAACGGTTATATTTTCGCATCAAACACGCAGGTTGCTCTGATAGTAGGGGGCTTGATTTTCGGCCCCCGGTCGAAAGGCCGTAAAATTCTGTTATCTGTCGTCTGACTTCTGTCTTCTGTCATCCATCGGGGGAGAAAATTATCAAGGTTGTTCTGTCATTTACGATTCCTGATTGGTTGGTATGGCCATTAGTGGTTCTTATGCTTTCGTACCGCCGTATCCACTATGGCTACCCCTTTCGCAGGATACCACTCACACAGGGTAAATACGCCATCGTGGACCCGGACGATTACAAGCGCCTAAGCAAATACAAATGGTATGCCATGAAGGGCTTAAACACCTTTTATGCCGCCCGATGTGTCTGGGACGGCATAAACAAAAAACGCCACACTATTAAGATGCACCGAGAGATAATAAACCCGCCCTATCCTCTCGTCGTTGACCATATCAACCGTAACGGCTTAGACAATCGAAAAGCCAACCTCCGTCCGGCTACACCCGCGCAAAACAGCCTCAACAAACCATACATCAAGCCAAAGACTTCTCCTTCGAAATACAAGGGAGTAACCTGGCACAAATCCAGAAAGAAATGAAGGGCCCAGATATACTTTAACGGCATACAAAAAACAATCGGTCTTTTCAACGATGAAATAAAAGCCGCAAAAGCATACGACAAAGCCGCCAAAAAATACCACCGTGATTTTGCTGTGTTGAATTTTCCGGCCCAATAATCACCAATTAACCAATTCACTAATTCACTCAAAAGCCTGCCCTGCGAAGCCTTGGCGAAGCAGGGGGCCTCTGTACTTCATCATTCGATATTCCTTGTTCGGAATTCGATATTCCCCTTATGCTTTGTCCTTCCCCGCCT
>CAYTND010000450.1:0-2210 GCA_964438965.1 uncultured Pirellulales bacterium | reverse complement strand
AGCTTTGGATTGTGTGCAGCAACGTACAAGTATGCAGCAACCGGGCACTGAATCAGCAATATCAATCGTTGTTAGGAGAAATCTCGGTATGAACGAGAAAGAGCTTTTTGAAAAACTGAGCCAGGCTGTCTTCGAGGGCGATGGTGAGACGCTTGTCTCTTTAGTGCAGAGGAACATCGATGAAGTTGAACCACTGGCAATGGTCGAAAAGGGTATGATGGAAGGCATGACGAAAGTCGGTAACCAATTTAGCGAAGGACAGGTATATCTGCCGGAATTACTGATGGCCGCTGAAGCCTGGGAAGAGGCAATGAAGATTCTCAAACCAAAGTTGATTGAAAGCGGCGCCAGTATGAAAAAGCGAGGAACTGTGGTAATTGGCACGGTACAGACCGACATCCACGAGATAGGCAAGAACATCCTGGCTAATCTGCTTACTATCGCTGGTTTTGATGTGCATGACATCGGCTGTGATGCGCCTGCCGCCAAATTTCTTAGCAAGGCCCAGGAAGTGCAGGCCGACATTATCGCCGCTTCAGCTATTATGTCCACAACCGTGCCCTACCAAAAGGACATTGTCGATTTACTCGACTACAGGGGGCTGCGCGATGAGTATATCGTTATGGTTGGCGGCGGGGTGGTGACTCAGGAATGGGCGGACAAGATAGGAGCCAATGGATATGGCGAACTGGCCTCTGATGCAGTGGAAATAGCGAAGCAATTGGTATCGGAAAAGAAAGGAGCATAACAACAGATGATCAGTTTTCTGGAAGTACTGGAACGGGCTACCACAGGCCCGATGATGTCCGCCAAAGAGTATGATATGAAGGTCTTCATCCCGGCTGTCCGAAAAGTAGTGAAAAAGTACAAAATCGAATTTGACCCGGATAATCCTTGTCCGTGTGACGACGATCTTGCCGACCGCGTTTACCAGGCGGCCTTGGAACTCTACAGCGAAGTAGGAACGTATTGCACGGACACGGAGCGCGTAATCCGCTTCACGAAAGAAGAGATTGAAGAAGCTGTTTACGAATGTCCGAAGGTGGTATATTTCGGCGAAGGACCCGACCGGGTCGAATGGCACGGTCGTATGCCTGATGGCAATCAACTTCCACACTGCCATGTGGGCTCCGGCACGAACACGAGCGAAGATGTGGCGCTGAAAATGGTCGAAGCCTACGCTCGCATTACCAAGGCCAAAACCCTTAGTATCCCCTCGTTAACCACTGTCGGCAATTTGAGCGGCTCCTCCGGTTCTCCGATGGAAGTACTTGCAGGCATCAATATGATGCGCATCGCCCGCGACGGATTGCGCCGGGCGGGTCGGCCGGGAATGGCAATTATAGATCTGCATCCGTCCTGCACTTCGGGTGTTGGGACTATCGCCGCAAGCAATCCCGATTTCGGTGCTCGCAAATCCGATGGATGGATAGTGGCGCCACAGGCTGAACTGAAAATAACTTACGATTCGCTCAACCAGGTGGCATATTTGAGCAGTTGGGGTGCAAACATTGGCCAGGAGGCTGGGCCGATTCTCGGAGGATACGCCGGAGGCCCGGAGGGCGCAACGGTTGTTACACTCGCCTATGCCTTTCATGGTATTCTCGTAATGAGAGCGACTTACCACCTGACATACCCCATTCAAATGATGCCGGTGTGCTCCACAACCCCTGGAATGATTTTCCTTATCAGCACCAGCAGCCAGGCCTTTGCCCGCAATATCGGCGCGCCGTACTACGCGCTGGGGTATGCCTCGGCAGGACCGGCTACCAAGCAGTATTTTTATGAAGCGGCCGCCTATCTGCTGGCCATCCAGGCATCCGGAATCGGCATCGAAGATGTTCACCCGAATAAGGCGGTGGGAACAAATCAAGCACTCCCGATTGACAGTGAATTTACCTGCGCGTTTGGGCACGGCAACATTGGTATCACGCGTAAGGAAGCCAACTCAATCATCAAGAAGTTGATGGAGAAATATTTGTCCGGCATTAAGGATCCACCGAAGGGCAGAGACCTGTATGAGTGCTACGATCTGGAAACGATGAAACCGGACGACGATCTGTGCGGGCTGTATGATGAAGTAATCAAGGAACTCAACGGCTACGGCATCAACTTCAAGTGAGGAAAAACATGATAGTCATCGGCGAGAAGATTAATTCCACGCGGAAAACTATCAAGGAAGCTATAGCCCAAAAAGATACAACTTTTCT
>CAYTND010000449.1:0-2225 GCA_964438965.1 uncultured Pirellulales bacterium | reverse complement strand
TGGTACTATATAAGGTAGGTGTGGTGAAGGATATACCGGGTGTCAGGTGCTATGTTTCGGTAGATGGTGGTATGGCTGATAATGTCCGCCCCGCCCTTTATGGCTCTAAATATGAGGCAATGGTAGCTAATAAGATATCGGAAAAGGGAGCAGGGAAGGTTACTGTTGCTGGTAAGTTTTGCGAGTCAGGTGATATACTGGTTAAGGATATTAATCTGCCTCCGGTTTCAGCCGGTGATATTATAGCTATACCCGACTGTGGTGCTTATTGTCTGCCAATGGCGAGTAATTATAACAGCTCACTTAAGCCAGCTATTGTGCTGGTTAAGGAAGGTAAAGCGCATCTTATTCGGCGCCGGGAGACCTTTGACGACCTGACCAGGTGTGATTTAATTTAAATAGTAAGACGGGGGCTTGAGGATATGTGGCAGGTAGTTGGACAAACCAGGGTAGTCTCTTTACTTAAGCGCAGCCTGGAGAAGAAGGTAATGGCTCATGCCTATCTTTTTGTTGGCCCCCCTCATGTGGGTAAGATGACCCTGGCTCTGAATCTAGCTCAAGCGCTCAATTGTGAAGCTGCTGAGCCTCCCTGTGGCGAGTGTTTATCATGTCAGAAAATAGCTTCAGCCAAGTACGCTGATGTCCAGATTATAGGTTTGACCACCGATGGGGATTCAGCCGAGGCTAAGTCTAGGTCAGAGATTAGCATCGACCAGATTAGACAAATGCAGCATTCAGCCAGCTTGCCCCCCTTTGAGGGCAGGTATAAGGTATTTATTATTGATGGGGCTGAGCAATTATCAAACGAGGCAGCTAATTGCCTGCTTAAGACCTTGGAAGAGCCTGTGGGCAAGGTAATCTTTATCCTGCTAACCACAAATGACAAGCTCCTGCCTATCACAGTAATTTCTCGCTGCCAGCGACTGGAGTTACCCCCCCTGGCTGTTACCGAGGTAGAGGCTGCCCTTAATAGTCGCTCGGGTATTGAGCCACAAAAGACTAAACTCCTGGCTAGGCTTTCTCATGGCTGCCTGGGTTGGGCGCTATCAGCGGCTCTTGATGGTGATTTGCTCCAGCAGCGTGCTGATAGGATAGAAAGGTTACTTGATATTACTGATGCTGATTATGAGGAGCGTTTTACTTATGCTACTGAGTTGGCAGCTCAGTTTAGCCAGAGAAAGGAGTCGGTTCAGTCGGTATTGGCTTTGTGGCTCGATTTCTGGCGCGACCTTTTGTTAGTTAAGGTAGGCTGTAGCGAGGCTATTACTGATGTTGACCTTGAAGCCACGCTGGTTGAGATGGCTAGGAGTTATAATCTGACTCAGATAAGGGCTTTTATTAACAGTATTCAGGCGGCTGGGGAGCAGCTTAGGCTGAATGCCAATCCGCGTCTGGTGCTGGAGGTGTTAATGCTTAGTATGCCCAGAAGAGAGGAGGGTATTTCGGTAAAGTATGGCTGAGATTGTTGGAGTACGTTTCAAAAGAGCTGGTAGAGTATACTACTTTGACCCGGCTGGCTTTGATCTTGAGGTAAATGACTATGTAGTAGTCAATACAGCCCGTGGTCTTGAGCTGGGGCAGGTGGTCGCTTCCTCTAAGCAGGTATCGGATAGTGAGGTGGCTAAACCGTTGAAGTCGGTGGTGCGCAAGGCGGAACCTGAGGATATTAAGCGCGCCCAGGAATTTGAGGACAGGGAAGAAGAGGCTCTAGCCGAGTGTGGTAAGTTGACTGCTAAATTACATCTGTCAATGAAATTGCTATCCGCTGAATATAATCTTGATGGTAGTCGCCTTACCTTTTTCTTTAGTGCTGCTGAGAGGGTTGATTTCCGTGAGCTGGTTCGAGAATTGAGTAAGCGTTTCAAAGTACGGGTGGAGCTACGGCAGGTAGGCTCTAGGGATGAAAGCAAACTGATAGGTGGCTTTGGTAGGTGTGGGCGTCCGTTATGCTGTATGAGTTACTTGAGTGAGTTTAGCCCTGTTTCTATTAGAATGGCCAAGGAGCAAGGTTTACCCCTTAACCCAATGAGGATTTCAGGCGTTTGTGGTCGCTTGCTGTGCTGCTTGGGCTATGAGTGTGAGCAATACCGAGTTATGAAAGCGAAACTGCCCAAAGAGAGGCAGCGAGTGTCTACACCTACGGGGATAGCTAGGGTAGTTGGTGGTAACCCACTAAAGGAGACGGTATTGGTTGAGCTGGAGAGTGGGGCGAGGGTGGAATCACC
>CAYTND010000448.1:0-2233 GCA_964438965.1 uncultured Pirellulales bacterium | reverse complement strand
GCTATTGGATGAAAAGGCTGTAAATCCAAGAGTGGAGGAACTCAAAAGGAAAAAAGAGAAGATTGTAAAACAACAGAAAATGCCGACAATTCCACTTGAACAAAGGGTGTCTTCTTTCGAGGAAGTCAACGCCGGTTATAGCGAAGAGATGGCCCAGAAAGAAGCCCAAAGATGCCTTGACTGCGCAATATGCTCTTATTGCAAACAGTGTGAAAAGGTCTGCGATGCAAATGCTATATTATTCGATGACGTTCCCAAAGAACAATTATTGAACATCGGTGCAATAATACTGGCTCCGGGCTACGAATTATATGATGCTGAAAAAAAAGGTGAATACGGGTACAGGCGTTTTGCCAACGTTGTCAGTGGTTTGGATTATGAAAGAATTCTAAGTGCCTCAGGGCCTTTCGCCGGACATATACAAAGACTTTCTGATGGAGCTGAGCCGAAAAAGATCGCATTTATTCAGTGTGTCGGTTCACGTGATAAGGACAACCCATATTGTTCTTCAGTTTGCTGTATGTATGCAACCAAGCAGGCGATAGTTACCAAGGAACATTTGCCTGATATAGAATGTAAGATTTTTGTGATGGATGTCAGGGCGTTCGGCAAAGGCTTCGATGAGTATTACGAAAGAGCAAAGGAAAAATATGATGTAAAGTATATTTACACCAGACCTTCAAATATTATACAGGACTTCAACACCCATAATCTTTTGCTGCAATTCACTGAAGACGGCAAAAACTGGGTTGAAGAAAAATTCGATATGGTAGTGCTTTCTTCCGGGTTGTGCCCGACTGAGTATGCCAGGGACCTTGCTGATGTTTGCTCAATTGAGCTGAACGAATACAACTTTGCAAAGTCATCGTATTTTGCTCCGACAGTTTCTTCTAAAGAGGGCATTTATCTGGCAGGTACGTTTGAAAGTCCCAAAGACATTCCCGAAAGCGTTGTCCAGGCCAGTGGAGCAGCGGCTGGGGCAATGGAGCTTTTGGCAGATGTCAGAGGCACGCAGGTTGAGGATAAGAAGTATCCTCCTGAAAAAGACATAACAGGCCAGGAGCCTCGAATCGGAGTGTTTGTATGTCACTGTGGTTCCAATATCGGTGGTGTTATAGATTGTGAGAAAGTCGCAGAATATGCCAGGGGCTTAGACGACGTAGCTTTTGCAACAAACCTGATGTACACATGCTCACCTGATGGGCTTAAGACCATAAAAGAAAACATTGAAGAATATAATCTGAATAAGGTAGTCGTGGCTTCATGTACTCCAAGAACACATGAGCCGTTATTCCAGGAAACAATTAGAGAGGTTGGGCTGAACCCATATCTGTTTGAGATGGCAAATATTCGTGACCAGTGTACATGGGTGCATGCACGGCTCGGTAATGCAACTGAAGGCAAGGCGATAGACTTAGTGAAAATGGCGGTCGCCCGGGCGAGAACGATAGAAGCGCTTACGACTAAAAGTTATATTCCCAAGCGAAGTGTTGTTATCGTGGGAGCCGGAGTAGCGGGAATGACGGCGGCACTATCGGTTGCGAACCAAGGCTTTGAAGTCAATCTTATTGAAAAGACCGGAGAACTTGGTGGTAACCTGGTAAAAATCAAAAAAACTATCGAAGGCCTGAGACCACTTGAGCTTTTGAAAGATTTGGAAACTCAGGTCGCAAACCATAAGAGAATAACTGTCTATAAAAATTCTATTGTTACCGAATGCAGAGGTTTTATAGGGGACTTCAAAAGCAAAATAAATTGCAATGGTGAAGAAATAGAAATTGAACATGGCGCGGCGATAATCGCAACCGGCGCCAATGAATCAAAGCCGAAAGAATATCTCTACGGCCAAAATGATAAAGTGTTGACACAAATGGAACTCGAAGAACAGCTTGAGGGCAATCCGGAGAAGGCAAAACAACTCAATGAAGTAGTGATGATTCAATGTGTCGGTTCCAGGGAACCTGAGAGGATGATATGCAGCAGAGTATGCTGTGCAGAGGCGGTCAAAAACGCTATAACGATAAAAAGCATTAACCCAAAAGCAACAGTTGCCATACTGTATCGTGACGTTCGCACTTATGGCTTTATGGAAGAATATTATAACAAGGCCCGTGAGATGGGGATTTTGTTTTTCAGATATGATCTTGACGGCAAGCCGGTTGTCAGTCAAAACAACTCAGGACAATTAGAAGTTAACGTGAAAGATTTGAATTCTCTGCTGAATTTAAGTTTT
>CAYTND010000447.1:0-2238 GCA_964438965.1 uncultured Pirellulales bacterium | reverse complement strand
TTCCATTTCTCAGGAATGTTAATCTACGTAAACTTATGGTCTTGAATTTCGATTTACAACCAAATGTTCTCTATGCTCTAAAATGATGTACCTTACTTTAACTTCGCCAAAAAAAACAAACCCAATCTTGTCCGCCGTAGGCGGATTCAAACCCAATTTTACCTACCCCCAAAGGCATGCCTTGAGCTAAGGCGGGAATCTCCTCTTCGTTGGCCAGAGAACCCTTCGGCAAGCTCTTCGGCTTCGCCTCAGAGTCCCTCCTGAGCTTGTCGAACGAATGACAAGAGATGAAGGATTATTCGGATTTCGAAATTTTCCTTGTATTATCTTCTAATAAACAAACCGGTTATTGCACTTGCAATACTTACTACTGCCACAACGGGGAAAACCAGAGCGGTATTATCATTAAAGTTCTCAATTATACCGCCGATCAGTGGACCGACGAGTCCGGCGAATAAATAAGCAAAAAAATCCAGAATACCGGCCCCGGTTCCAGCCCGCTTGTTGCCAAGTAAATCAGGCGCCAGCGCCCAGAAAGATGATTGTGAGCCGTAAGCAAAAAAGCCGCACGTAAAAAGCATCACAATGCCTGCCCAGTGTCCTCTTGGCAGAGTGTACATTATCATTGACGCCGCTGCCGCTAAGGTCATAAACAGTGTAATTACCTTCCATCTCACAGAATTAAAAACCTTATCTGATACCCATCCACCGGTTACAGCTCCAAATGCCATACCAATTGGAAGTGCAACGGCTATCCATAACGACCTCGATTCCTTCCAGTTTTCTCCGAGAAAGTACACAGGCACCCATATCAACAAACCGTAACGCGCAGCGCTTTGAAAACCGATACCAACACAACCGACCATAAAACGCCAGTTCTTCAATGCCGTCGTATAACGGCTCAGTGACGACTCTTTCTCGTTAACCTGGTTTGTTCTCTTCTCTGTCTCCGCTGTCTCTTCAGGCGCTTCAAAGCCGAGGTCTTCGGGCCGATTACGAACAATAAGATAATAAGCCACACCACCTGCCAACAAAAGCAATACCGGCAAACGAAAAATCCAGCGCCAGTCAAGCCCGAATGTCTTTAGAATTATAATTGGAGTAACGTAAGCAAGGACCGAAGACATGCCTGCTGCGAACAGATAATATCCAAAAGCTATGCCCCGCTCGCGATGGCCAAACCAGTTCGATAATACCCTGCAGCCCGGTGCCCACCCCATTGATTGCACAAAGCCGTTGCCTGCCCATGGTATAAAAAGACTCCATAAACCCATGCCGAAGCTGACTATCCAGTTCAGACCGCATGACAGAATCGCACCAAGGCTCATCATAACCCTGCCGCCGAATTTGTCACCGAGGTTGCCGTTGACAGCTTGTCCAATCGCATAGGACCAAAGCATCGCCGTGCCAAAGTATCCCAATGTTCTGTAGCTTAGGCCGAAATCTTCACGAATACCTTCTATCGCAAAGCCGAACGTCTGTCTGCCCGTATAATAAAACAGATAACAAAACATCGTCGCAAACAGCATACGCCGTTTGGCTCGATTAAAAGAAGCACTTTCAACGCTTACATCTGCCATAATTCTTAAATTCTCAATTCATCACATTGTTATAATGGGCCTTATGGTTTCTCTTTTCTCCAGTGCCTTTAATGCTGCCGTTACACCTTCTACGGTTAATGGAAATTCGGGACCGGCTAATTTCCCGAAAGGATACTTATTTCGGCTCACTTTTACAATATCCAATGCCAGACCAAGGTCGGCAGCGTCGTAATTATGCAGCCCGGCCAGCGTCAGACACTTAACAATTACATCATGGGAATCGATAGTAAACCCATCATTTGGATAGACCGCTCCCTGAATCAGATACCGTCCACCCGTACCGAGCATCTTGACACCCAATTGTATAACTTTTGCGAAACCCGACACCTCAACAACAACATCCGCGCCGAAGCCATCTGTAAGTTTTTTTACTTTTTCTACTAAATCTTCACTGCTGCACTTTTGTGCATTAAGACAGTGCTCTGCGCCGAATTCTTTAGCTTTCTGCAGTCTCTCTTCAAGTATGTCTATCATAATCACTTGTTTAGCCCCCATCTCTTTGGCAAAAACCCCGGCGTATAGCCCGAGCATTCCCGCCCCCTGAATCACGATGTTATCGCCGAATCCGATACCAATCCTTTTTAAACCGCCGGCCACTGTAGCCGCCGCACACATCAAAGGTGACGCCACTTTATCT
>CAYTND010000446.1:0-2242 GCA_964438965.1 uncultured Pirellulales bacterium | reverse complement strand
GGGATGCTCATTCCGACATATACCCTCGCCAAAATGGGAGAAACACCTGAGTCATTCTTCAGAAGGTATATCTTTACATATTCCCACGACAACTCAATCCTCTCGGTGGCTGAGAAATTTGTTGACGGTGCCGCCGTGGACAGTCTGATTTGGGAGTATCTGAATATCAAGGAACCAGAATTGACAGCACAAACCAAAATTATCCGCAAATCCGCTTTTTGCGCTATTCCGCCTGTGGTTGTTTCACCGGATATCGCGCCTGAGCTAAAGGAGAGACTTCGCTCTGCCTTTCTGAACATGCACAACGACCCCAGAGGCCGAAAGATCCTCAAGAGAGTTCTGATTGACCGATTCACCGTGATTGAAGATGGTGCATACGACTCGATCCGTCAAATGGAAGCTTTTATGAAGGATTTTAGACCTCAGAAATAGGGAAATAACCATGTTACGTTTGAGCTTACGTACGAAAATTATGATTTGCTGTATCGGTTTGATAGTTCTGCTTGATATAATAGTGGTGATATTTGTTCGAAACCGTCTGTCAAATACGCTCCGCTCAGAATATTTGGCAAAGGGACACAACATGGCTGTAAACCTGGCTGCACGCAGTGAACATTTTGTCTTGACAGACGAGTTCGTTTCATTGTTGCAATTAGTCAAAGACCTCAAAGATAGCGATGTGGATATCATATATGCCTACGTTGCTGATAGCAAAGGACGTGTGCTGGCTCATACTTTTATCGGCGGATTTCCCACGGACTTGATTGGTGTTAACACACTGGAATCTGGTGATGTGTGGAATGAGAAGTTGCTGAACACCGTGGAAGAAGGTTTGGTGCATGACATTGCCGTTCCAGTCCTACAAGGAAAAGTGGGCTCTGTGCACATTGGGATATCGGAACATCGAATTCAGCAAACTATTTCACATTTTACGATGGTACTGGTCGCCATTGCTGGTTTTGTTCTTTTGGTTGCGATTGGTTTGGCGGCAGTCGTCTCATGGATGGTAACGCAACCGGTTCGCAACCTGATAAAGGCAGCCCAGAAGATTCGTGACGGTGATCTCGGCCAGCAGGTTGCAGCAACTACCAAGGACGAGATAGGCGACCTTGTAGAGTCGTTCAACCAGATGTCTGAGGAGCTATTGAAGCAGCACAAGGTACTGGATGATAGGAACCGCCGGATTCGAACTACCCAGGAACAAGCTGCCTGGGAGAGAGACAAGTTGCGTGCCATTATCGATAGTATGGTTGAGGGTGTCATTTTTGTCGACATCGAAGGCAGAATTAGCCTTTGTAACGAAAGCGTGAGGCAAATTTGGGGGACTGATGCGTCGGAGTTGTTGGGTAAGTCTGTCCAGGAATGCCCTTCAGCCGAGTTGCGTTCAACACTCGAAGAAATTCTTAAACAGGCGAAACAAAAACCTAGTTTTATAGCAGATTACGCATTAGATTTACGTGATGGGCGTTGTCTGGCCAGCTATTCCACCGTTCATGGTGAGGATGGGCGTTATCTTGGTCTGGTTTTCCTTAGCCTGGATATCTCCGAACGAGTTGTGCTGGAGCAGGAGCAAAAACGGTTGAGAGATCATCTTTTTCAACAGGAGAAGATGGTGTTGATAGGACAGATTGCTGCCAGTATAGCTCACGAATTGAATACTCCTCTGGCCACAATACTGTTGCGTGCGCAGTTAATTGAGCAGCAGGCAGAGGAATATATGGATTTGTCTGACCTGAAGGTTCTTGAAGGCGAAGCCAGACGGTGCCGACGCATCATCGACTCGCTGCTTGGATTTTCCCGGCGCTCTGAGGGTGTAATCTCCAGAACAGATCTCAACGGTCTGATTCAGGAGAGTTTGTCCCTTGTCGAAAACGACTTAATCCTCAAAGGTATCAAGCTGGAGACCGACTACGCCGGCAATGGAACAACCGTTTGTGTGGACAGCAACCAGGTTCAACAGGTGCTACTGAATTTAATCGCCAACGCTGCTGACGCGATGCCGGATGGAGGACGTTTGCACATATCGACCAGATTACTGTCCGACCGGGCCAGCGTAGAGATTCGAGTTACAGATAGCGGATGTGGTATAGAAGAGGATGTACTCAATCGTATCTTTGATCCTTTTTTCACCACTAAAGAACAAGGAAAAGGCACCGGTCTGGGATTAGCAATCTGTCAGCGTATTGTCGAAGAATACGAAGGCAAGATCAAGATTCAGAGTTGCCCCGGCAAAGGTACAACC
>CAYTND010000445.1:0-2249 GCA_964438965.1 uncultured Pirellulales bacterium | reverse complement strand
GTTTGTCTCGGCTACTTTACGGGCTTTTTCAAAAAAAGCCTTGGCCTTGGCCAACGCCTGACTATTTTCTTCCGCCATACGTTCTTACCAATTCGGTTCTCTGATACATTATTCAATCGGCTTATGGTAATCTTCAGCCAAAATTTGTCAACAATTAAATACTTGTATAAAAAGTCAGCCTGTGCTATAAAAAGGCCCAAACGCATTATTCTGCCTGCTCCTTTGTCTTGCGCCTGCACTCGCGTAACCGCAGGTGTGAGCGACGGCAGTCGCAGAGGCAAGCGTTTCGATATCCCGAAGCAATCTAAACAAAAACTTCTTTAGGGAGAAGCTAATATGATAAATGCTCTTGAGCAGTATGACCCGCAGATTTATGAGCTGATGCGGCAGGAAGCGGCTCGCCAGAGCGGCTCGATTCGCCTCATCCCATCGGAAAACTACGTATCCAAGGCCGTGATGCTGGCCAGTGGTAGCTGCCTTACCAACAAATACGCCGAAGGTTACCCCGGCAGACGATACTATGAGGGACAGCAGGTAACCGACCTTATCGAAAGGATGGCTCGGGAGCGGGTCAAAAAAATATTCAAGGCCGACCATGCAAACGTCCAGCCCTATTCCGGCTCGGTTGCGAACCTCGCCGCATACGCAGCGTTGATAAATCCCGGCGATACCATTATGGGCATGTCCCTTGTTCACGGCGGACATCTAACGCACGGCTGGAAGGTCTCCGTCACGAGTAGATTCTATAACTCGGTCCCTTATCCTGTGGACCACGATACAGGCAGATTAGACTTCGACCATATTGAAGCCCTTGCGAAAAAACACCGGCCAAAGTTAATTATCTCCGGCGCCACGGCATATCCACGGGAAATTGACTTTGAAATATTTGGCCGGATAGCTAAAAAAGTTGGTGCATACCATGTCAGCGACATAGCCCACGTTGCGGGTCTTGTTGTGGCCGGCATACACAAAAGTCCGGTACCCTATGCTGATATTGTCTCGACAACTTCACATAAGACGCTGCGAGGGCCTCGCGGCGGAATGCTGCTGTGTAAGGCCGAACACGCCGAAAAGGTCGATAAGGCGGTCTTCCCAGGCTTGCAGGGTGGGCCGCATATGCACACGCTGACGGCTATAGCTGTGGCAATGGCTGAAGCCGATACGCCGGAGTTTGTCGCTTATGCAAAGCAGATAGTCAAAAACGCAAAGGCCTTGGCCCAAAAGTTGCTCGAATATGGTTTCAATCTCGTAACCGGCGGAACCGACAATCATTTAATCTTGGTCGATTTGAGAAATAAAAACATCCCCGGCAGAAAAGTGGCAAAGGCATTGGACAGGGCCAGAATCGTTACCAATTACAATACCGTACCCGGCGACCCCGCTCCGCCGTCCAATCCCAGCGGACTGCGTTTAGGCACGCCGGCTATGACCACACGGGGAATGAAAGAGCCCGAAGCCCGGCAGGTTGCCACTTTGATAAATAAGGTGGTTGAAAATATTGATAATGAGACGGTAATCGAAGAGGTTGGAAAAGAAGTGTTACTTTTATGCTCGCAATTTACCGTCCCGGAGCACTTTATTATACCGAATAACCATTAAGAGTAAGTAGTGAGTGGTAAGTGGTGAGTAGAGTAAGTCAAACTAACCAATTAACCAATTACCATTTAACGAGCATCCAGCATCAAGTATCGAGAATCAAGAATCCCGCTTCTATTATCCAACTTTAGTTCACTTTAGTCACTTTAGGCACTTTAGTTCACTTTATTTTATTTTTGCCCACTACTCACTAATTTCCACTCACTATACACAGCTTTTTTATTGCTTAAATGTCTTTGAGCTTCTTCGCGTTTGGCTGCCTCTTCAGCTATTCTCTGGGCTAAAAGCTTTTTGCGCTCGGAATGACGGCGCAAACAAAGCCCCATCCAGCTAATGAATTTGTAAATACATAGACCGCCAAACCAGACAACAAGCCAGGCAGTCAGGTATCCCCCGATTGCACTGCTGAGACCCGCTAAAACGAACAACCCCGCCAATTGTATTTTTGGGATTTTGACCCAGAAATTGGCTCTCGCCTGGTCTAAGCTTTTCAGGCAGGAGCTAACCGCCTCCGCATTGTCCTTGAAATAAGCGGGCTTAGTTTGTTTGCAGGCCTCCCAGCCCTGGAACTCCAGGTTGTATCTATCCAATTCATAGCGTGCCGATTGATACTCCTCAGCCATTAACAGAACGCAAAACGACGAAGAGAAAAC
>CAYTND010000444.1:0-2258 GCA_964438965.1 uncultured Pirellulales bacterium | reverse complement strand
GGCACATAATCCGGGGTTGGACCGGATGCACCGGGTGCATTTCTTACACCATTTATGCTTTGAAGGCAAACGCGAAATATTCTTTCGACCGACCAACCGGAGTGATACAAAAGCAAGATAGTGTTTAGATCAATCGGCGACATCAGTTGCCTGACGAACTTGTCCCCTTGCAGAGGAGTGTAGGTTATCGTGGGTCTTTCTGTGTAACCGGCACCGGCGCCAAAAGCGTATATATTTCCCTCTGACTCAGGAAGAGAAACACTGGCTGATGCCGAAGCATCAAAATAAAAGCTGGTTGACACGCTGGCTACTTCCATAAAGAAAGGTACATCTCGATATCTTAGCCGTACCAAGTTCAACAACAGTTGTTCACTGCTGGTTTGTTGGATGACGATGTTATAATTTGCCCTACCTGTTCTAACGGCGTTGGGACCAGCTTGATGACAGCTTATTAATCCCATCATGAGCAATGGGATAAATATGTGTGAAATCAATCTCTGCATTGCTTTAGCCTCCAAAAACTTTTTTTTCGACCAACAGTAATTATGGTAAATCAGTCATTGCTATACCAGTTAAAAAGTTCCAACCTTATTCATTAGAAGAAGAGCGTGATGCTGAGTTAGTCGAGCACAGTTCCCTTAACCACGAACATGCCTTCCAGCAGACGTGGGACATAATTACGGCCAGCGAATAGCTCTTTTCATTTGTTCTTTTCGTCTTTAATGTCAGGTTTTGTTTTTGGCAGTCAGCAAATCCACCGCCTTTTTAATGTTCTCGGCGGTTGAGATTAAGAACAGCTCATCGCCTTCATTGATGACCTGCTTGCCCCTGGGAATTGAGAATTCTTCAGTTTGCTGATTATATACCGCAATGAAAACACACTGAGAAGGGAACCGGCGATTTCCTACAATGTCCTGAACGCTCTTGCCGGCGACTTTTGCATGCTCAGGCACAATAACCAGGAAGATATCCGCCTTGCCTCCACCTATGGTGGTTATTCTTCGGACTTGAGGGTTCTCGATGTCCATCATTATCTGGCTGACCATCAGGTCGGTTACACGAACAATCGAGTTTACGCCGGCAACTCTATAAGCATGTTTATACGCAGGGTCCCTCATCCTGACTATAATCTGAGGCACCTCAAAACTCTTAGCCAATATTGCACAAGCAAGGTTGTCGGCATCGTTGCCCGTTGCGGCAACGACGACATCGGCCTTTCCGATGCCGGCTTCATTCAAGGCTTCGATGCTCGTGGCGCTTCCATTAATCGCAACAACGCCTGTTTCGGCATACAGCTTATCGCAGATTTCCTTATCCTGCTCAATCAATACCACATCATGCTTGTTATCCAGTAACCTGTGAACAAGCCCACCCCCAACCATTCCACCGCCAGTAACCACAATATACATTTTTTATTACCTCCAATTATGGATAATTCTTTATCTGCTTGTCGCTCCGACCATTTATTTCCAGGCCTTTCTTGAAAACAAAAGCAAAACCGGCAAAATTTCCAGCCTTCCTGCCAGCATGCCGAAAATATACGTCAGTTTTACAACAGGGTGAATATCTATCATATCCTGGCCCGAGATATAACAGGGGCCGATATTGCCCATCGCGGAAAACATCCCTGAGAACGATTTCCAGGGACCTTGATTTGAAAACAGAGCCGTAATCACTCCGCCAACCAGTAACAATACCATCCAGGTGAAAAATAAAGCGGCTATCCGATGCGCTTCGTCTTCGGGTAATATTTTCCTGTCAATAATCAGTCCAGTAGATGCTTTGCTTGAGGTTCTCAACTTGAAAAGCTCTCTGAACATCAGCCGATTAAGTATGGCAATGCGCAAGACTTTAAAGCCCCCCGCCGTTGACCCAACACAGCCACCAATAACCATCATAACCAGGAACAATTGTTTAGCCGCAACACCGAAGAAATCAGAACCAATATTCTTTGTCGCAAAACCGCTCGTTGTGAGAATAGAAATCACCTGGAATATGCTGTGCCGAAATGAGCGCTCAAATTCGCCGAGGTCAACAGCAGTACCACGTGTGAAGAGGGCGCCAAAAGCGCCCGTCTTGTAAAGACGCTCGATTAGGATAACGGTCGTAAATACGGCTATGAGTCGCCACCAGTACCGAATCTCGACATTATCCCAGAGAGCCTTAAAGTCTCTCGTCAAGAGACGGTAATGCACCAGAAAGTTGATTCCGCCTAACATCATCATGAATGCCAGGGTATATTCTATCAGCCTGTAATT
>CAYTND010000443.1:0-2264 GCA_964438965.1 uncultured Pirellulales bacterium | reverse complement strand
GATATCGGGTCCCAATTTCACTTTTTTGGCGTGAACTTTCAGGATATCGACTCGACCTTTTAAGTCCGGCAGTGGCACAAAGATTTGCCTGTCGAATCTTCCCGGTCGCGTCAGGGCGTGGTCTAAGATGTCTTGGCGGTTTGTCGCGGCAATCACAATCACCTGGTCGTTCGTATCAAAGCCGTCCATCTCAACGAGTATTGCATTTAGTGTTTGTTCTCGTTCATCGTGTCCACCGCCGGCAAAGCCGGCACCGCGTTTTCGCCCGATTGCGTCAACCTCGTCAAGGAAGATAATGCAGGGCGAATTTTCTTTGGCCTGCTTGAAGAGGTCGCGTACTCGCGAGGCGCCGACGCCAACGAACATCTCTACGAAATCACTGCCGGATATACTAAAGAACGGCACATCAGCCTGGCCTGCTATGGCCTTTGCGAGCAATGTCTTTCCACAGCCCGGCGGGCCTACAAGTAAAACTCCGCGAGGGATACGGCCGCCCAGCCGTTGGAATTTTTTCGGATTTTTCAAAAACTCGATTATCTCAGCTACTTCATCTTTTGCTTCCTCCACACCGGCTACGTCCTCAAACGTTACGTCGGCGCGGTCTTTCCCATGCAGCCGATGTTTGCTTCGACCAAACGACATCAACATTCCGCCGGCCCCACCGCGAAGGTTGCGGGCAAACAGAAAGTAGAAAAGACCCACTAAAATAATTATTGGCAGGAACATGCTTATCAAATTAATAAGCCAGGTCCTAGGCGGGGCAATGTCATTCTTTACGTTGTTTTCCTCCAACAAGCTCTCAAGCCGCTTGCCCTGTACTTCCGGGATATAATAAACCACAAAAGAAACCTTACTCTCGCTTCCACGACTGGTAAGACCTGCGTCATTGAATTTACCTATTATCTCCATATCCTTTATGGTAACACTATCGATGTGGTTGTTCTCAACATGATAGACAAATTCATCCCATCTAATTTCATCAACCCTCTGCCACTGTTGGAGCATCATCATCGCTGTGAATATCACAATTGCGATTATAAGGTAGCTAAACGGCCCCCGCTTATAGCGAGGCAGCGGCGGCTTTTGGCCCGGTTTGTTTTGTTGGCCGCGACGTCGTGGCGGATTAGGCTTTTTATCTTGATTCTTGTTCATAATTCGTATTTTGTATTGCGTGTTATGTTAAAGTTTCATAAGTAGATTTACTATATATTTTTCTTCACAATACACATCGCGCAGTACGCACGACGAGACTTTACCATTTTTTTTCCATTAGTTCTACGATCTTTCGCGCCAGATTGTTTGCCGCCAGAGTCGAAGCGTATTTAAAATCCTGCTGTTGGTATTCAGAATAGCTTGCCGAGGCGATGACCGACTCGTTGTCTATCAGCAGCTCTCCCGTCTTTAGATTTTTCCAGTTGACGAGGGCTTGCAGCTCCACTTCTTTTTCGAGAACGCGTCCGGTTTCGCGTTCGGTGCTGAGGGCTAATTCTCCGATAGATACTATTTGGCCGGTTATTACGGTGTCGGCTCGGTCCCGGCTGGAGACAATTTTGTAGGGTGTCTCTACCTCGATACGCTTGGACAAAGCATCGGAAAGTTCGTATTCGGCTCCCCGTCGAAAGGTCTGGTTGTCGAACATTTCCAGGCAGATGCTGTCCACCTCTTGTGGAAACATCGATTCGTTGGAATAGCCGTTCAGCTCGGCACATCCACAAAGACTTAGAGTGAAATGCACAAGAGCGCAAGAGCATAAGAGTACAAGTATTGTGCGACTTGTTTCAATATAACTGTTTTTACGATTTTTTTTCTTCATTTTTTGTCTCTTTGCTTTCTGTGTTCCCGGCAAGTATTTCCTTTGCAAATTCTGCGGCCTTACTGCCCGGCCAATCTCTTATTACCATGTCAAAATAGAGATTAGCGGACTGTCTGTTTCCTGTTCTCTGGTAGTATTGTCCGATACTGAATTGTTTGTAAGCTAATTGCTCGTTTATTTCTATCAGTATTTGGTCAACATTTGTTTCTTCGGCGTCTTTGGGATATAGTAATTTGAATTTTTCATAACAGCTTTTTGCGATGTTCAGGTTAGAGGCGTCATAAAACGGTCTTTTATGCTCAGGGTGATTGTTGTACGCGGTGTGCTTACATCGAGCCATATTAAGCAGTGCATCTCTGCCGGTTTTACCTGTTTGCCATTGCAAAGAAATTTCCCACCATTTGAAGTACGCTTCGTTGAACATTTTCCTTTTTTCGTAATGTTTAGCCAC
>CAYTND010000442.1:0-2267 GCA_964438965.1 uncultured Pirellulales bacterium | reverse complement strand
TCCAATCTGTACGAGGAAGAACCTACATTTCCGAAAGTCCACGCCACATCGTGAGATGCCGCCTCAATTTTTCCAGAAGCACCCGGAATTACTACTATACCTGCCAACACCGTAATTAATAATTCTTGCCTGTTCATGATTGTCTCCTTTCTTTTTGTCTTAGTCCCGTATCTTACTTCAACTGTTCATTACACAGTCCATTATAAAATCTATTATATAGGACTTCTTTGGTCTTATACGTTTGGTATAGTGCTGCCTGTTCATTGTTTTAACACAAAAAATTAGTTTTTTTCTTCTACAATAATACGAGGGACAAGTTAGCTTCTTTTCGGTGGATATGTATTCCTATGCAAATAAAAAGCCCCGCTTAGGGCGGGGCTAAAGGGTTAATGCGAAAGAGCTTGTGTATTTTTCTATTTTTCGGACAGTTTCAGAAATGCCAAGAACGTATAGCGGTCCCGCTTTACCCACAGCAAAGCTCCTCCTTTTTTCTTAGCTTGCTTTATTGCCTCGTTAAATTCTCTTGTATTCTTGATTTCCTGCCGATTGACTTCTTTAATCAGCGCCCCCGGCGCCAGGTTAAGCCGCTCAGCTTGTGAGCCAGACTCAACGCTGGTGACGATGACACCGCTCTGACCTTCATAGCCGAAACGCTCGGCCAAATCATCAGTTAGGTTTTGCACTGTAAAACCTAATTCTTCGCGCATCTCTTCTGATAGATCACCGGTAAGTTCTTCCGTCGATGGCCGTTTGCCGAGCTTAACAGTAAATGTTCTTCGTTTTCCGTCTCGCAGGACAACTATTTCTATTTTGGTCCCCGGATTTAGCATTGCCACACGGTTAAGGAACTCATTGCTTTTTTCAACAGGCTGGCCCTCAAATCCGACAATGACATCGTAGCGTTTGAATCCAGCTTTTTCTGCGGCGGAATCCTTCATAACTTCGATTACAACTACGCCCTTCGTATCTTCTTTCAAGCCGAGAGCTCCTGCTTCTTCGGGAACTAATTCCTTGAACTGGATCCCAAGGTAGCCTCTGACAACGGCACCGCCCTTGCGGAGCTGTTTATAAGCGTGTTTGGCAATATTTATTGGTATTGCAAAGCCGATTCCGATATTGCCGGTCGAGCCGGCAATGGCGGTGTTAATACCCACTACTTTTCCGTCAAGATTTATCAGAGGGCCGCCTGAATTGCCAAAATTTATCGCGGCATCGGTCTGAATGAAGTTTTCGAAATCAGCCAGACCGAAACCACTTCTACCTTTTGCGCTTACGATGCCGGCAGTAACGGTGTGGCTCAGGCCGAGCGGATTGCCGATAGCAAGGACCCATTCGCCGACTTCGAGGGCATCAGAGTCGGCCAATTCGAGATAAGGCAGGTCATTGGCATCTATTTTTACGACGGCGACATCGGAATCCGAGTCTGCTCCGATAATTTTGGCAGTAAACTTTCGGCCGTCTGTGAGCTCGATCTCAACTTTTTCAGCTTTTTCGACCATGTGATTGTTTGTGAGGATATAGCCGTCGGGCGAGATGATAAAGCCGGAGCCCTGGGCCGTTCGCGGCTCGCGGTATCTGCGCTGCGGTGAGCGCTGGCGCGGAGGGCGGCGGAAGAAAAACTCGAATGGGTCAGAAAAAGGCTCGCCGAAAGGCGAACCCTGCATTGATGGGTATTCCCGTGTGACGGTTCTTTCGGACTTGAGCGCGACCACAGCCGGTGAGGTCTTTTCGGCAATATAGGCAAAGGCTTTACCCATCCGGCGAAGGGTGGCAATACTGTCCGGGTCCTGCGCAAAGACCGATAAGGGGCTGATAAACAGCAGTATTAAAAGGGTTGAAATTACAATACAACGTGAACGAGTTTTGTTCTGTCGTAAGTTGCTAATCTGCATTTTGACCTCCAATTCATAATCTTAAATTTCAAATCTCAAATTTCAAATTTCAACAGACACTAATACTTCGACAACAATAGAAAACGATTTAAGTAAATTTTATACGATTTTATCGCCAATAAGTTCATAGTGCCAACGTTTTTCTCAGGCCGGGCAGCTACTCTTCGCAGGAAAGCTCCAAAAAATGTCGTTGCGAGGACCCTATCTTGCTTTCGCCTGCTGCCTCGTCTTGCGACGAGAGTCGCAGAGACAAGCAAGAAAGCTGGGGGCCGTGGCAATCCCTTGTGTAATAAGCAGAAAAACCGTCGTCGGGTTTGAAATTGGGTTTGTTTGGGTTTGAATCGGGTGAAGTTAAATTAAGGTACATCATTCGCC
>CAYTND010000441.1:0-2270 GCA_964438965.1 uncultured Pirellulales bacterium | reverse complement strand
AGTCTGCCCGGTTTCGGTGCTTTTTGCCGGCTTTTTACGAGAGCGTTTTTTGGTAGAAGTTTTGCCGTGTTTTTTTGAGCTCTCGTCGGCACCTATGAGCTGCAGCAAAACAAGCTGGCCGTTATCACCCAACCTTCTCAAAGACAGCCGAATAATCCTCGTATAACCGCCAGGTCTGTCAAGGTATCTGGGGCCAAGCTCACTGAACAACTTTCCAATTATCGTGCCGGTTTTGACCGCTCGGCCATCCTCGTAATCTACGATGTAGCGATTTCCAAGCAGGGCAATGGCCCGGCGTCTGGCTGCCAATGTGCCTTTCTTAGCTAACGTAACCAACTTCTCGGCAAAGGGTTTTACCTCTTTAGCCTTTTCTATTGTGGTCGAAATCGTCTCGTGCTGGATGAGCGAAGCGACCAAATTTCGTCGCATAGCCAGACGATGCTCCTTTGTTCGACTTAACCGACGTCCTGCTACTTTATGACGCATATATTCAAATTCCCCTTAGGACTTGTAAATAAATTATCTTCCATTCTTGACTGTCGTCAGACAAGTTTTGGCTGGCTGCGGCTTCGGCTGGCGGTGTCAGCAAAACTCGGACTACCAACCAGTAGTCCTGCGTTTTGCTTCCTTGCCAGCCTTGTCCTCGCTCAGCCAAAAACGAAACCTAATTTCTTTACCAGTCCTTAATCAAGCCAATCCACCTCGTCGAGCAGACGCAGGTATGAAAAACTCATAATATCCTTTAAGGAAAAATAATGCAAGAATATTTCATGGGATAATTATGTACTGTCCGATTAACGTATGGGTGGTTCGCGAACCGCCCCTACTTCTGAAATATCCACCCACTTGATTCCGATTTTTCGCGATGCATATCCGAAATCGTAATTTGTGTGAAATATTATTTCCAAAATCGGCTGCATTTGTTGTAACATATTGCCTGTCTCGGCGGGGCCGAGCCACGACGGGCAGTTTCAGATATGGATATCCGCCACGGGCAGACTTCTTACAGGCGTATTGTTATTGGCAAAATAAATACTCAACTATGGAATTTCGGAGTTCAAAATGAAGAAAAAAAAATTACTCTTAATATTATTACTGATTGGAACTGCTATTGCCGGCTGCAGGACTCAGGAAGAGGCTAAGACGCCTTACGATAGGCCTTTGCTGCCCGGACAGCCGGCCTTACGGAAAATAACGAATCCTTACGAGATTCCCGATTTTACGATGGCCTGCCTTGACCTGGCTGACCTGCGAGCTGCGATAGACAACAGTCTGAATTATCTGCGGAAACCTTCGAGCCGACAATTCTTCCCGTGCGGCGAAATTAGCCATACCCGCGCGGTTGATAGCCTGAACGCATTCGCGGAACTGCTGGATTCGGGCTTGACAGTTAGAGGATTGAATGAGGCAATTCGAGAGAGGTTTGACGTCTATATGTCCGTGGGATGTGATGACAGGGGGACGGTCCTGTTCACGGGCTACTACACGCCGATCTTCGATGGTTCGTTAGTTCGCACCGAGCGCTTCGGGTATCCGCTGTACAAAATGCCTGATGACCTTGAGAAAGGGCCAGACGGTGAAATACTCGGACGACGCGGGGCAGGCGGTCAGCTCTTGCAATACCCGTCCCGAGATGTAATTGAAGAGTCACGGATGCTGGAGGGTACAGAATTAGTGTGGCTGGGCGACCCGTTCGAAGTGTATATCGCTCATGTGCAGGGGTCAGCTAAGATAAGACTGCCCGACGGTGAACTGGTTACCGTAGGCTACGCCGCCAACAACGGGTATGAGTATAAAAGCGTTTCCAAAGAACTGGTTAAAGACGGCAGAATAAGCGGAGAGCAGATGAGTCTGTCTGCAATGATAGATTACTTCAAAAGAAACAAGGACCAGGTTGATACGTATGTCCGGCGGAATCCGCGATTTGTGTTTTTTAAGATCGAAGACGGTCCGCCTCGCGGCAGTCTTAATGAGCCGGTAACGGCCTTTCGGAGTATCGCTACCGACAAGTCGATTTTTCCGCGGGGGTGCTTAACTTTCATCTCCACCACTTTACCCCGGGCGAGAGGCGGGGCAGTAGTTAATCAACTCTACAGCGGCTTTGCCCTGGACCAGGATACAGGAGGAGCGATACGCGCTCCGGGTCGCTGTGATGTTTATATGGGCCAAGGGGAGACGGCAGGTAAATTAGCAGGACAAACTTATCAGGAAGGCCGACTATACTACCTGTTTCTAAAATCGACTGAGCCATCCATTTTTAATAACAGATA
>CAYTND010000440.1:0-2276 GCA_964438965.1 uncultured Pirellulales bacterium | reverse complement strand
GCCCGCTTTCAGCAGACCTCGCGCCGTCCCGGTTACATTGCCGCCCCCGGCGTGAGCAATGACTACCGCTGCCGGCGCTTTCCCTTCCTGCTTCATTACCTGCTTGCCCACCTCGTACCCCAGGGTCTCGATACCGGCAATGGCAAACGGGGTATACAGTGAAGCGCTGAAAAAGCCGGTTTCTTCAAGCAGGCATAAGAAGACGTAAAAAAGCTCCGGCCCAACGGATAGCTGATGCACCTCCGCCCCGTAAGCCTCGCACTTTCGACTTTTCTCGATAATCTCAGGCTGACCAATGCCCCGGCTATCAAACACTTCCTGCACAACTATGCATTTTAGACCCCGTCTGGCGGCCTGGGAGGCAACCGCGGCGCCATAATTGCCACTGGTAGCCGCAATTACCCCGGGGAAGCCTTTTTGCCGGGCGACGTAGACAGATATAGAGGCACGGCGGTCTTTAAAGCTTCCCGAGGGATTAGCTGCCTCATCCTTGATGAATATCCTTGCCCCCTTTCCTTTCGGGGCTAACTTACGCGCCAGAGCCGTAATATTGCGCAGTTCCGATAGCGGGGTATCACCAACATCGGTCTCTCGCTGGATACGAAGTATGTCTTCTATGCCATAGCCGACCTCACCCATCATCCTCTCATAGTCGAAGGCAAGGGGGCTCAGCGTAAAGTCGTCGTAGTTCATGCCGACGGCTTTTTTCATAATCTGGGCGCTTTGGCCCATTACGGCAGCATAGCTCATATCACTTGGCGTCACCCAGTATCCTCCTCAGTTCGCTGCCTATGCGCATAAATCCGGCTGGAGGGGCGCCAAAGCTGTGCTCGTAGTGCGGATTGACTGCCATCAGCTCGCCGCCGATAGTTCTGCCAATCACCGTGGTTATGGAGGCCGTGTCTCCCAGGTTGGCGTCCTGCGCCAGGAAACCCTTAACCAGCCGGACTCGAGGAACCTGGCTGGTATCCTCGGGTACTTGAGGTGCCCTCTGACCAGGTTCGAGAATAACCTGCTTGACCTGAACCCAATCACCCCTCCTGGCATCATAGCTCATCTCACCATCCTCAAATTGCATCTCTATCTGCTGGGCATATCTTACAATCATATCGGTTTGCCAGTCAAACACAAAATCGGAGATTGTGGTTACAATATTCCCGTGACTCCCTCTCTTGCTAATGGAGGGGGAGTGCAGGTTGGAGAGGGGCTTCGCCCCTCTCCAACCTGCCATATTATTAGCCCATAGCAAGCATGGTCAAAGAGGAAGCCTTAATATTTTTAATTTGGAGCAAGGGGGGCTAAGAGAGGTGAAGGCTTTGATTATGTAGATGGCTTTCTGGAGAAGCACGAGGGGGGTGCTATCCCCTTTTTAACTCCCAGACCTCATGGACAAGGAGAGTTTAAGAAGGGTTACTTCCCTTATAACTTATAAAAACTATCTTCGCACACCCCTTTTTAAGCGGTGAGCGTTGCAAAAGAATTAAAGAGAGGCAAAGCCTCTCAAGCATTGAGATGTACTCTCTAGTTCAAAAGAGGGACGGAGTCCCTCTTCTTTTTTTTATCCATCTATTCCCACCCACCACCCTCGTAGCATCTGCGGCTTATCCCTTGACGGATGCCCCACCATCCCGAAAGCGGAGAGTCCAAGAGGGGCAAAGCCCCTCTTTCTTTTTCGTCCCCCTCTCCTTCAACCGTGGTGTACGAAAGGTAAAACTCCCACAGTTTCCTCGGAGACGCTATACGGAGGCATAGGGATAGTATAATACACCTTTGCTTCTGATTCATCCACCTCAATCCTTTCTACAAAGGACTTGAGGAAGCTCCTTTGCTCAGTTATAGAGGATTTCGCTAGCAAGCTTCTCAGGTCATCGGCATATTCCTGCACTACTTGAGGGTCAGCCATGTCCACACTCTTATTCCGTAAAAGCTCCTCTGCGTCGGCCTTTGCCTGTAATAACTCCTCCTTTTTCCGGGAGAGCGCCTTTATCCTAGGGGCAAGCTCTCCACCCTGAAACTCCCCTGTCTCTATGGCATCGTAGAGCTTGCTCAGCCTGCTATCCATTCCTTCGATTTGAGCCTGAATAAGCTCTAGCCTTTCCCTATTCTCACTACAGGATTGGCACAACTCCTCATTAGTCAGCCTCACCAGCTCCTCTAAGTTCTCTTCGGTAAGAATATAGCTCCTGATTCGAGCTATAATAAACCCCTCTACCCTATCCTTAGGCAGAATGGGTGATGGGCATACCTCCCTGCCCTTTCTTCGGGCGTTACCACAC
>CAYTND010000439.1:0-2283 GCA_964438965.1 uncultured Pirellulales bacterium | reverse complement strand
GACCTTTGCAATACACCCTGAAAATGAACTGGCTGGGCTTTGGCAAATAGCTCAAGTTAATCCCGCCCGTCATAAACGGTTATGTATTTAGTCTGTCTATACAATATGAAGACGGGCGGGATGAAGCTCTCATTGTCAAATAGCTGCCAGTACCCCTCTGACGTAACCGACCGACTCGGCCAGCCCCGCCAGCGGATCGTCGGCGTCCTTTTCGTATTCGAACGACACGATACCCGAATACTTTATCTTTATCAGCGTCTTTAAGAACTTCGGAATGTCAATCACTCCTCGTCCAATCTCTACTCCGTGTCCCTTCGCAGCTGCCTCCGAGACATCCTTCATGTGCACGTCCAGCAACCGGTCTGCAAACTTCTTGGCCGAGACCGCTGGGTCCACTCCTGCCCGCTGCGTATGTCCGATGTCGTTGCAAAGCCCAATCCGTTTATCCAAATCTTTGATTCTTTCATAGGCACTGGCCGGCGTCGGATAAACTTTATCCCCCGGTCCATGATTGTGAATGGCCACCTTGATATCGTATTGTTTAACCTTTTTATTTACCAGCGGCAGCAATTCAGGCTTCGGGACTCCTATAATGACTTTCATTCCAGCAGCTTTAGCATAATCAAAAGCCTGATGCACCTGGTCCTGGCTTCCCATATAGACTACTCCGCCGCCGTAAAGCTCCAGTCCCGCATCCTTAACCTTTTTCGCCACGCTGCTTATCTTCGCAGGACTGCTGTCCAGTGGAAGATGGAAGCTCTTGAATGCAATGTATTTCAATCCGACCCGCTTGGTCATCGCCAGTGTCTCATCCAGGTTGAATTTTCTTAAGGTATAGGAAGCCAGGCCTAACTTAAACCGCCGTTGACCTGCTCGCCGTGCCGCGGAACCACGAACCTGGCCCAGAGAGCTGCTTGCGCCGGCCAATGAAGCCGCCGTCCCTATTCCCGCTATCTGAAGAAATCGTCTTCTGGTCTGTTCTTTTTCTGTCATCTGTCTTTTCTCCTTGATTAGTATTGTCACCCTGCTTTCCATCTTTTAAGTTAAGGATAAAGCAAATCTCTTTCATACTCAAGGAAATTCACACTGCGTAACTACCTTTAGGACTGGTAAAGAAATTAGGTTTCGTTTTTGGCGGCATCGCTGAGTGGAGAAGGCCCCATTGTTTTTGACCAGCCGGCCGGCTAATCCAGAAACTTTTTCAATATCGCGGCTGTGTGCATTGCAATGAGCATCAGATAATCCAAATCGCTCAGACTGTAGTGCTCGTGTTTCATAGCGTTGTCAACATACAGCACCCCGAAACAGCCGGTCGGACGCATAATCGCTGCTACCATTGCTGAGCGTATTCTTCCCTTCGCTTCCACTTGAGCTGAAACACTCGGCATGACAAAAAACTGCCCTTTTTCAACCGCCTGAGTGATTTTTTCACTGAGTTGTAATTCGCTTAGTTGGACCGGTGAGCCGTCTTGTTCTTTACCAGCGTGACAGGTCATCGGGCCGACAGGTTGCTTTCTCAAAGCACACCAGACATGGCACGCACTGAACTGCTCTAAAGTAATATCCAACAAGGTCAACAATAGCTCATCGAGGCTGCCGGCTTCAAATATACTCTCGGTTGCCTTCGAAAAATCCGACAACCTCCTGGCCGCCAATCTCATGGCCGGGGCGTGCTGGGCATCCGGTCTTCTTACTACAGTTTCGTGCTTGGGGACTGTCAGTGATGCCTCAAGATGAAGCGTATCCTCCGAATGAATTGGCTGCCCAGCACGGGCTTGCTCTTCGAGAATAATTTCGAGGGTAAAATCGGTTATACAAAGGCAATCGCCATGTTTGATTTCAGCCTTCTGGACTACTTCTTTACTGTTCAGAAACGTTTTGTTCGCCGAGCCTAAGTCCTCAACTATCCATTTTCCACCACCCGTGCTGCGGATTACCGCGTGCTCTCTCGAGACCCCTTTATCAGGCAAAAAAACTCGGTTGTTGGCTGCCCTGCCAATGGAAATAGGGCCTTCGGTGAACTGGAGTTCTCTGGCAGTGCCGTCGCTTTGTTTCCTACCAGATTCTCGTGGAATCTATCCGCAGAATAGTGTACGTTGCTTTCACACGAATGAACGTTCTGCTTGGTTGTTCTTTTGTCGATTCTTGGAACCAGTATTCGCTTTAGGCCGTGTTGCGGTGCACAGTGGGTCGCCTATCTCGGCGCACGTCATGCAGAGGGGTTGTGCGCACTGCAGTTGTGTAATAATGAGCTACAATACTTGCATCATAACCGCAGCCAAT
>CAYTND010000438.1:0-2283 GCA_964438965.1 uncultured Pirellulales bacterium | reverse complement strand
TATGATGAGACAATGAACAACGACGAGAATTGCTATGAAAGTTGCAATTAAGGTAACATTGGTACTTGTTGTTATCGTCGTAGCGTGTGTGATTCTTGCGACGATGATAATTAGTCGACCGCAACCTGGCGATGAGGAAACAGTTGCGGAGCTTAAGCGGTTGGAAGTAACGGCTGACAGTCAGGGCAGTTGGCCTATGTTTCGGGGTGGACAGCGGCTCCTGGGCAGGGCCTCGGGGACTTTACCTGATTCGCTGAGATTTGTTTGGAAATTCAAAACCAATGGCCAAGTAAAATCATCGCCGGCGATCGACAACAATGTTGTTTTCATAGGCTCTTCTGACGCAAATGTTTATGCAATTGATTTGGAAGGCGGACGCCAGGTATGGGCATACCAGACCGGAGATGCCGTTGAGGCGACACCTTGTGTGGTTGAAGGTTCGGTTTTTGTAGGGTCATCGGACGGGTTCCTGTATGCGCTTGATGCGAAAAGCGGCTCACTTAAATGGAAATACGAGACGGATGGACAGATTCTCGGGGCTGCGAATTGGGTACGCTCACCGGACGGCCGGAGGATATGGATACTCGTGGGCAGCTACGATAATATATTGTATTGCGTGGATTCGGAAAGTGGCAAAGCCGTGTGGACGTATGAGACGGACAACTATATAAATGGCTCACCTGCAGTCGATGGCCGAAAGGCCGTTTTCGGCGGCTGCGATGCAATGATTCACGTTGTATCACTGACCGACGGCAGCGAATTAACGCAGATTGATGCCGAATCATACATTGCGGCTTCCGGAGCATTCCTCGAAGAGCAGGTGTATATCGGCAATTATGATAATGCGCTTATCAAAGCCGACATTGCCGCCGGCAAAATCGTATGGAAATACACGGATGCGGATTCTCCGTTTTTTTCTTCGCCCGCTGTCGGCCGGGACGTAGTTGTTTTCGGAGGACGGGATGAGCGTGTGCATTGTGTTAGTCGTGATGATGGGAAAGTAGTCTGGACATTCCAGACATTAGGCGAAGTTGACAGCTCACCGGTTATTTGCGGTGACAAGGTGATTGTCGGCTCCGAAGATGGCCGACTTTATCTATTAAGACTTTCTGATGGAAAACAAGTCTGGTCGTATGAGATAGGCCAACCTGTTACTTCTTCGCCGGCTGTGGCTAACCGGATGGTTGTAGTCGGCAGCGATGATGGGTATGTATATGCATTTAGTGCCGGGCAATAGAACCGGAACAAACGTTTATGAGAATTGTTCAGATTACACCAAGCGCCGGAGACAGCTTTTATTGTGAGAACTGTTTGCGTGACGCCGCCTTGGTTACAGCGATGCAGAAGTTGGGACATGATGTTCTGATGATTCCCCTTTACTTGCCATTGCAGATTGACGAGAGTAGCTCGGTCAGTAAAGCACCCATCTTTTTCGGCGGCATCAATGTGTACCTTCAGCAGAAATCAGCGTTTTTCCGAAGAACCCCTCGCTGGTTTGACCGGTTGTTAGATTCGCCAAAGCTGTTGAGATGGATTGGCCGCAAGGCAGGGATGACAAGTGCAAGGAATTTGGGCCAGATGACAATATCGATGTTGCAGGCCGAGCAGGGACGACAGAAAAAGGAGCTGCATAGATTTGTCGGATGGCTGGATACACAAGATAACAAGCCTGATGTTGTGTGTCTGTCCAATATTCTGCTGGCGGGACTCGCCAGAGGTATTAAGCAAAGACTTGGTGTGCCGGTGGTGTGTCTGCTTCAGGACGAAGATGGGTTTCTGGATGGGTTGACGTCGCCGTATTCGGAACAGGCCTGGCAGATACTTGCCGAACGTGCAAGTGATATAGACGCATTTATCGCAGTGAGTAAATACTATGCGGATGTTATGCGGCAACGACTGGAACTTGCCTCAGAACGAGTATATGTTGTATATACTGGTATTTCATTGGATGGATACGAGTTAAGACAAACCGAACCTGAAATACCCACCATTGGCTATCTCTCGCGGATGTGTCTTGACAGGGGTCTGGATACGTTGGTTGACGCTTTTATATACTTAAAAAAAAATGACAAATTAAAAAATGCGAGACTGCGAATAGCCGGCGGTAAGAGGGCTGATGATAAAACATTCTTAAATCGGATTCGACAACAGTTAAACTCTCATGATCTGATGGATGACGTGGAATTTATGCCGGATTTTGATTATAATACCAGGCTTGCTTTTTTGCGAACTCTTTCGGTGCTGTCAGTGCCGGAAAAACAGCCTGTAGCTTATGGGTTGTAT
>CAYTND010000437.1:0-2293 GCA_964438965.1 uncultured Pirellulales bacterium | reverse complement strand
GGCCAAACATAAGCCGTACCAGCTCTCCGGCGGAGAGAGACAGAGAGTGGCTATCGGCAGGGCCTTAATGAATGAGCCAAGATTGCTTTTGGCCGATGAGCCGACAGGAAATCTTGACTCTGAGACAGGAAATGGTATTTTAGAAATCCTTGAAGAATTGAACAGGCTCGGCCAGACGATTGTGATGGTAACACACGATGAAAGGATCGCGCAAAGAGCCGGGCGGATAGTAACATTGGTCGATGGTAAGATAAAGGATTAGCACTTAACGGATATACAAAAGATAAATCCGAAATCCGAATATCGAAATACGAATTAGAAAGTGCCTAAAGTGAACTAAAGTGAGCTAAAGTTACAAAAAAGAATATCCAATATCTCCACAGGACACCTGATGGCCAAACAAGGAATGATGACGAAAAACAGATTGGTTCGACATTCTTTATTCCTTGTTGAATATTCGCTATTCATTCTTTTTAACTTTAGGCACTCTAAACTTTAGGCACTTTAGCTCACTTGGTATTATTTCGTGTTTCGGATTTATATGAGTTATGAGGATTTTTTTATGGCACTAAAAATTTGGCTTGATGGCAAACTTGTTGACGAAAAAGATGCAAAAATATCCGTCTTTGACCATGGTCTGCTTTACGGTGACGGGGTCTTTGAGGGTATTCGCGTTTATAACGGCAGGGTATTTGAGCTGGATGCCCATATCAGACGGCTTTATGACTCAGCTAAGGCGATTCGGCTTGAGGTCCCGATGGGCCGAAGCGAGCTTATTAGTGCAGTTGAAAAAACTGTTGAAGCCAATGGTGTTATCGACGGCTACATTCGACTGCTTGTTACGCGTGGTGTGGGAACTTTGGGATTGAACCCCTTCATCTGCGAGGACAGCAGATTAATTATCATAGCTGATAACATTCAGCTTTATCCGGAAGAGCTTTATGAAAAAGGTATGAAGGTAATCAGTGCGACTACGGTCCGTAATCATCCTTTGGCGATTCCGCCCCAGGTCAAGAGCATGAACTATCTGAATAACATCTTGGCTAAGATTGAAGCGCTCGATAATGACGTGCCGGAAGCGATTATGTATAACCACGAAGGGTATGTGGCCGAAGCGACGGGCGATAATGTTTTTATCGTCAGGGATGGTGTGATTTACACGCCGCCGGCTGAAGCAGGTTCGCTGGAAGGGATAACACGGAGAGTCGTTATCGGGCTGGCCAGGGAAGAAAATCTTGAGGTGGTTGAGAAGAATCTGACGAGATTTGATTTGTATGTTTGCGATGAATTTTTCCTCACGGGCACGGCTGCCGAGGTCATTGGCATTGTCGAGATTGACGGCAGGGTTATCGGTGACGGCAAGCCGGGGCCTGTCACAAAATTGCTGAGAAAAAAGTTCTTCAAATATGCCCACGGAAAAAAATTGTGAGTTTTGAGTTTTTAGTTATAACTCAAAACTATGAGTACACATACCAGCATATCCGACGGTATTTCACAAAGCCCGACATCTGCTTTCAGGCTTATCGACTGCCGGTTGACCCGGGTAACGAAACCGCAGTGTTGTTAGGGGGTTTGAAAGAAAGCGATGCTAAAAACGCTCTGACTGAGACAGCGAAATTTATGGCCTGCAGAACAAGTTAGTCAAAACCTGCGGTAAAACCGCAGGCTAAATATTTAGGTTGCCACTAACAAATTCAACGTTGCCGGATTACTAACAAAAAGGCCGGCTTTTTAAGGCCGGCCTTTTTTGCTGGTATTACTTGGTCGTTTTAGAATGGATACGACACACTCAAGCTGGCCCAGAGTTCATCTGAGCTATTGATCGTATCTTCCCAGGATGATTGATAGTAAACACCCGGGGTTAAAGTAGCGTCATTGCCGAGGTCGAAATCTGTTGAGACGCCTAAGACTGCGTGTGACCAGTCGTGGTCCGCATTTGCGATAGCGGCGCCCTCGTTATAGACCATTGCTAAAGAAAGATGGAGGATTTGCTCCGGAACGTCCGGGAGCAGGCCCTCAACGGGCAGGTCGTAACCAAATCCGAGGATATGTAACCAGCCGGAAACATCGTTAACGAGGGAACCACTTTCGGATGCCCACAGACGAACGAGGGTGTAGCTGGGGACGACTCCTTCGGGGCAGATATCCGGCCAGGAGAGAGATACAAAGAATTCCTGCATATCGGATCTATTGGTGGGCATATCCGGGAACTCATAATACCTCCAGCCAACGGAGTAGTCAGTGGCGTAAGTTTCGTACTCAAAGTAACTGCTGCTGTAAGACAAAGTCAGGT
>CAYTND010000436.1:0-2298 GCA_964438965.1 uncultured Pirellulales bacterium | reverse complement strand
AGTGCGGCCGAGGTCCTTAAAGAAGCATTGTCGGATTGTCAGATTTCAGAACCGTCAGAAATCAAAACTATTGCTAATATTAACGCTGAGTATTACGAATCAAGCCAAAAAATCGCAGAAGGCCTGATAAAGCAGTTGACTTGCCCTATTCTCTGGCAAAAATGTATGGAACGACTTCTGACTGATGGCCTCGAAATGTTTTACGAGATTGGGCCGGGCAGGGTTCTGACAGGACTTATGCGAAGAATCAACAGAAAAATAAAGGTTGTCAATCTAAGCAGTTTGCAAGGGATAGAGAAATTGTTAGAGCAAACGCAGTGCTAAACGCGGGACTAAGAAACTATCTCAAGACATAATTTGTCATTCTGAGCGCAGCGAAGAATCTCTTATTTCTGCCAGCCAGACCCTTCGCTTCGCTCAGGGTGACAGTTTTGTGATAGTTACTAAATATTTCAATTTTATTTGAGCATTCTACTTGGAGATTAAAAGGATGTCGGAAAAAAGACTGGCTGTTGTAACAGGTGCCGCCAGAGGGATAGGTCGGGCGATTGTGCTTGAATTGCTCAGGCAGGGCCGTATCGTTGCCGGGCTGGATATAAATGCCGAACAGCTTAGTGAGCTTGAGGACGTTGTAAAAGAAGCCGGTTTTACGGTCATAACTAAATGTGTGGATATAACTAATACGGAAGAACTTACGGAGGTACTTGAGTCCCTGGCTGCCGAATACAGTGGAATCGGAATCTTAGTGAACAATGCCGGCATTACTCGTGATAAACTGATGATGCAAATGAAAGAAGAGGATTTTGACAAAGTTATTGACGTCAACCTTCGTGCCGCTTTTATAGCAACTACCTTTGCCATCAGGTCAATGGTCAGAAACAAATTCGGCCGGATAATAAACTTAAGCTCCGTTGCGGCAATAATGGGACAGGCCGGCTCAAGCAACTATGCGGCCAGCAAGGCTGGGCTTATCGGCATGACCAAGTCGGTTGCAAGGGAAGTCGGCAAAAAAAATATTACTGCAAATTGCATCGCACCGGGATTTATTATGACCGAAATGACAGAAGTGCTCTCCGATGCGGTTAAAGACGCTGCAAAGCAGATTATTCCGGTGCGACGGTTTGGTAAAGTCGAAGATGTTGCCAGAGCGGTCGCTTTTCTCGCCAGCGATGAGGCCGGCTATATCACCGGCCAGGTCCTCTGCGTGGACGGCGGCATGGCGATGTAAAAAAAATAAAATAAAATGTTTGTAGATAACTATTTTTGTATGTAATATACCCGCCAATCAATAATAAATACAAGCGACTGTTGGTAGCAACTGTTGTTAAGGGACTGTGTTTGGAAATTTACGGAATAAATTCCTGTTTAATTAGGGAGGAAAACAAGTGAGTACTGATGAAGTAGATGTTCAGGCAATTGAGGATAAAGTAATCGAGATAATAAGTGAGCAGATGGGCGCGGACAAGGCTGAAATAACACGTGAGACCTCATTTATTAACGATTTGAATGCCGACTCATTGGATACGGTTGAGCTCGTTATGGAATTTGAGGACGAGTTTGACATGAGCATTCCGGACGAGGAGGCCGAGAAGATACAGACAGTCGGCGCCGCAATCGGCTACATCGTCAATATTGTACAATCCAAGAGCCAAGAGTAGCGAACAAGTTTAGTATGAGTAAACGGCGAGTTGTTATTACGGGCTTAGGTTGTGTAACCGCCTTAGCCGAGTCCGCTGACGAACTTTTCGCTGCGCTCTGCGAGGGTAAAAGCGGTATTTCTACTATAGAATCATTCGATACCGGTGCATACCCAGTACATTTCGCTGGCGAGATAAGAAATTTCCACGTAACGAAATATGTTGACAAGCGCCAGAGCAAGCGAATGGATCGCTTTACGCAGTTTGCCGTGGCAGCGGCGAAACAGGCAGTGGATGACAGCGGCCTTGACTTCTCGAAAGAAGATGTCTTCCGTGTCGGTGCCGTCGTAGGCACGGGCATAGGCGGCATTAAGGAGATCGAAGATCAACACGTGAAAATCCTGAAGAAAGGCCCGAGTAAGGTTTCTCCCTTTGGCGTTGTGCGGCTTATGGCCAACGCTGCCAGTGGCAACATCGCAATTCATTACGGTCTTCGGGGTCCCACTTTTTGTGTTGTAAGCGCCTGTGCCTCGGGGACTCACGCTATCGGAGAAGCTTTTTCCAACATCGTTGCCGGACGAAGCGATATTATGATAACCGGCGGTGCCGAAGCCGCTCTGACTCCGATAGGATTGGCGTCATTTTGTGCTGCCAGGTCGCT
>CAYTND010000435.1:0-2300 GCA_964438965.1 uncultured Pirellulales bacterium | reverse complement strand
AGTCATTTTTTATCCTGCATTTAGCTACCGTCGCTTCGTCTCTCTTAATCGCAGAGCTCGCCTAATATCTATCAGTTCACAAAGAACCCGCCAGGAGCTGCGAGTCGGCGAGAGTCGACTGTCAGGGTCGCAGGTCCAGTCGATGGGAAATTCTTTTATTCTGTACCCCTCTTTTTGTGCCCGCATTATGATTTCTATATCGAACGTAAATCCATCGGTAATGCACTCGCTGTACAAGTGCCGTGCGATATCGCCTCGGTATATTTTAAATCCACATTGTGTATCGGTAAACTCGGCTGGGATTTTCATATCGTGAATTACAAACCAGTGGAACATCTTGGAACAGATACGGCGGTATAGGCTCTGTGCCTTTTCGATATGGCATCCCTGCATTTTCCTTGAACCGTGCGCTATATCACACGCTCCGCTTTTTATTAGCTCCAGTCCGCGCAGAGTGTCTTCGTAGGGTACGCAACAGCCGCTGTCGGCAAACATCACGTATTCGCCGCTCGTCTGCTCAATGCCTCTGCGGACGGCGTAGCCTTTGCCGCGATGGTGGCTATAACGCTCAACCTTAAGCTCTATTCCCGGCGGTGAGCTGGTAACAGCGTTTTTTACAACTTCGGCAGTGTTGTCTTTACTGCCGTCGTCAACTACTATAATCTGGCCTGTAAAATGATTGTCCTCCAAGAACGCCATAGCCGCTTCGATATCCCGGGCAATCTTTTTGCTTTCCTCGTATGCTGGAATGACAATAGATAGTTCCATCAATGAATTATATCCCACAGTGTAGCGTCCTTCCAGTGCCTATGTGTAAATGTTCTTGTTATGCTTTTACAATATCTCTGTCACTGCTGGTTTTAAAGATACGATTCGTAGTGAGGAATTTCGTTTTCGCCAAGAGCCCAGGGATATGTGCTTTGACCGCTGCTTCCATGCTCTTGTCGTCCATTAGCGCAGTACACGCTTTCTCGAGAATACCCTGTTTCAGTGGACAAGATAGATCTGCATTGCTGACAATACTAAAAAAGCGATCTTCTTGCTTTTGGGTGAAGTCCTCTCCCTGTTCAAGCACAAAATATACCTCATACAATGCTATAAGATAAATCACAGCCAATTCCACCGCAAGTCGATAATACTTGATATATTCGACATTCTTTACGTACTCGCTGTACATAGCAGAAGCTTGTCCATTCTCGTTATAATCTTTCGCGGCCGTCTTGTAGGGTCCAGCTCTTAAAGACATCCACAGTGTCAAACGCAAATGATCTACTGAGTCTTCGATTTTGCTCTCCGGCGGGAATATTCCATAGGTCTCAGCAAAGCCGCGCTGCAGAAAGTAACGGAACCATTCTTCTGTGCTCTTAAAAGTCGTACGTCTCAGGTAACGCAGCAACGTACGAAAATCCCATTTTAGAAATAAGCCCCGCCGCATAAGATAGCGCAGCCACTCCTGAGCGTCTGAGAGACCCTCAACACAGTCAATCCACTCGTGAAACTTCTGCTCAAAAAATTCGTAGTCTGCTCCTTTTTTTTCCTCCAAACGATAGACCTCCTCGTACAGAAAGTAGTCCTGAAAGACCTCAGACTCGCGGTGTTTAAGCCGATTCTCGCCGCTGTGATAGTAGGGCCCAGCAATTTCGTTGACCAAGGGATGAATGATCTGGTCCGCAGCTATATGCGTTAAGTGCCCGGCTATGTAGGCAAGCTTTTTGATGAGCTCAGCGCGAGAATCATCAGTTATTTTTTCTTTCTTCACAGCATCTCGGTAAATTATTTTTATGAGCTTGAGAGGCAGCCGGTTAGGCTCATTTGAGTGCAAAAGGTACGACCATTGTGTTATTGCCTTCGCCTGCCTGAATCGGTCGATAAGAATGTCTTTGACCGAGCGGCCGATATCCGCATAGTAGAACAGATCGGGCCCCAAACTGCCCAGGTTCACGTGCGCCTCGTAGTTGTTCTTCTTGGACTTTTTGTCCTTCGAATCATTGTTCTTGGACCCGTCCAGTATTTTCGCAAAGTCCGCAAGCTCCTTAACTCCCTTTGTTTTCAGTTTTTGAAGTGCCTTATGGGCGATGAGCATATGTGTTACGTTTGCCGGCATGGCAATTCCCCTTTCTTCATACTGATTATGAGTTTTGCAGAGCTTACGAAAGGACTCGAAAAAACACAAGTTTTTTCTGCCTTTCGGTTACCTGCGGAGCTTTTTTGTGGGTGGTTGAGTTTGCTTTGGGCTTTAGAGCCTATCCCAATAACCCGCTCTATTGCGGCCGGCTTATTCGGATAAGCTCTTAATATTC
>CAYTND010000434.1:0-2312 GCA_964438965.1 uncultured Pirellulales bacterium | reverse complement strand
TCAATTGTTCAAAAACCTTGCGCCCCCACTTCAGACCTCGTGGTTCACGCTGCAGCAGAACATGCCAGGCCTTTTCAGTAGTGCGGAATGGGTCTTTTACAAAGGCCCATGAGCTTGGAGAGCGATTGTCTCCATATTTTCGAAAGGCCGGCAGCATAAACGTTGGAGAGCGCTCCGTTGTATCTGTCAATACGTCTAACAGGAATGAATCGGCCATATAGGTTACAAGGCCTCGGCGGCGGTAAATGTTTTCTTCGAATCTTGTCGCACGAGCCAGCGTATCGACCACTTGAGGGCTTGAAAGCTGCTCCAGGAGCTTAGACAATAGTCTGAGGTAATCACCGGCTTGGCACTCCTTGAGTCCTAATTTCGCCGCCTGCATTGGCGACAGCCGCTTCTGCAGAAAACGGACCAAAGCTATCTCAAAAGCACTGCCGACAACGAACAATTCAGCCGTCGTGGCCTGCATTCTTGTCGAACCGGTGATTGCCATCGGGCCGGTTGTCAAATCGAGCTTCGTGATACGCGGCTCCTCAATCACTTCACGCGAGCGTTTGACATAACGGCACAATACTTCGGTGGGGTTGTTATAGACAAAAAAGACCTTCGCTCCGGCATCAAGTCCCTCCCAGGCTGTGCCAATCACGAACGGCGTTTCTCCTCCCTCCGTAATAGCCACGACAACATCGCCGTTCTCAACACCTCTCTCTCTGAGCTGGTATCGGCCGAAGTCGGGGAAGTCCTCGTATCCTTCCACCGATTTGATCAGGGCGAAATCGCCGCCCGCCATCACACTATAGACGCGGTCCTCCATCTTGCCCATCTCCGGCGACACTTTCTTGATTTCGCCCAGGAACCGCCGCCAGGCCGATTCAAGAAGTATGCTCAACCGTCCCGTGGCTCCGCAGCCGGTAAAGTAAATCCGCTTGCCGGTACTCAGAGCTTTGACAAACGCTTCGGTGAGTTCTCGGAACGAATCCTGCTGGAAAACCTTCTTCATTGCAGGAGGGATGTCGTCGTCAACCGACTGCAATAACCTTATAGCTGCAGGAAGGTCGTCTTCGGCTGTTTGCGAGAGCGTTTTGGTTTTAGGATGAGATGATTCAGTCAACAATTCACCTAACCGAAACGCCCGTTGTCTGTTCAAGAATTCTTCGGCTCTTTTAATTGCATCTGACATTACAGATTCCTGACACTAATTTCTTTACCAGTCCTTAGGACAATATTCGTATCATTTTATATAGACAATGTAAATACACTTTTCAACCATCAATTACATTGCAGATAAATCGAAGCCGATATATAATCCGTTTGGAAACGGTCAGCGTCGAAAAAAGTCTGCATTAAAATAAAGGGTAAGATAGTAGTGAGCAGCCGTATTCGGGAAATTGCAGCCAAAAAGAAAATGCGGGTTGCAGGTCTGATGTCAGGTACATCCGTTGATGGTGTCGATGTTGCCGTAGTCGATATCACTAAGCAAAAGGTCCACTTGCTGGCTTTTGACGTATTTCCATACCCCCCTGCTTTACGCAGGGAAATCCTTCGTCTATGCCGTCCCGAATCAGCCCGATTAGACAATGTATGCCACTACAATTTCGTCTTAGGCAAAGTTTTTGTCGATGCGATCATCAAGCTTTGCCGTAAAAGCAGCATTTCTCTAAGCTCAATTGATTTGGTAGGCTCCCATGGCCAGACAATATATCATAACCCTCGAGGCAAGCGCTACAGCCGAACGACAATACGTTCCACTCTGCAGATCGGAGAACCCTCTGTAATTGCTCACCGCACCGGCATTACTACGGTAGCAGACTTCAGGCCTCGCGACATAGCAGCTCACGGCGAAGGCGCCCCTTTGGTACCCTACGCTGATTATGTTTTATTTGGCCACAATAGGTTGTCTCGCGCCGTTCAGAATATTGGTGGCATTGCCAATGTAACTTTCCTGCCGCGCTGCTGTAAGCAGGATGATATTATCGCCTTTGACACAGGCCCGGGGAACATGGTAATCGACAGCATTATCCGGCTCATCAGTGGCGGTAAGCAACGCCTCGACCTGGGTGGAAAAATGGCGGCACAGGGCACGGTCGATAAAAGCCTGCTGAACGAAATGCTCCGGCACCCTTTTTTACGACGGCGCCCGCCAAAATCCACTGGCCGTGAAGAATTTGGGGAGTTTTTTGCCAATAGGATATACCAACAGGCCACCCAAAAAGGCTTGGCTGAGACTGATATAGTAGCGACCGTAACCGCCTTTACCGGTTCAGCTTTATTAACACCGCATTGGCTGCGTCCTCTTTTATTCCGCGTTCAAT
>CAYTND010000433.1:0-2320 GCA_964438965.1 uncultured Pirellulales bacterium | reverse complement strand
ATAGATACTTGGTATACTCTAATAAAGGAGATAAGGTATCATTATCCATTAATTTAATAATTCCCACCTATGCCCATAACGTGTTCCCCAAAAAGGAGTCTAGTTATAATGTTAGTCTAGAAGGACAACAAAGGGGGAAACAAACAGTCAGAAAGAGCTTCATTCCGGAACAGATCATCAAGAAAGAGATGAGACACTAGGTTGTAGCTGAACCATAGATAGCGTTGGCATCATGAACAAAGATAGGGATGAGACCCCCACTGCATTCGGGGTGGGGATTTCATTCCGAAGTGTACAGTTATTCTTGGCTTATATTCAGAGAGGAGGCAAAGACATATGGCGAAAAAATTTCTCTACGGTGAGATGACCTGGCCGGAGATTGGCGAGGCTGCCAAAGAGGAGAGAGTGGCGATAGTGCCGGTTGGTACCATTGAAGACCATGGGCCGCACTTGCCGGTGAATACTGATGCTTTCTTGTGCTGGGAGATGTGCCAGAGAGCGGGGGCACTGATACCTGATGAGGTGGTTGTGATTCCACCGGTTCTGCATGGCTACAGCCCCCATCACATGGACTTCCCAGGGTCCATCACCATCGAGGCGCAGACCTTTGTTAACTATGTCAGAGATGTCTGTAAGTCCCTGGCGCGCCATGGCTTCAAGCGAATCCTCATTGTGAACGGTCATGGGAGCAACGAACATCTGCTCGCCAGTGTGGTACGAACGGTGAACATTGAAACCGAAGGGCAGGTACTGTGCGTGGCTTTCCTAGTGATTGCTTCGGCTCGCTTTGCTGAAGTGGCCGGTCAGATTCTCGAGCAACCAGCAGACAGAGGAGGACATGCTGACGAAATGGAAACGTCCATGTACTTGGCGATAAAGCCGGAGTTGGTTGAGATGAGTAAGGCTGTTAAAGAACTGAAATCTCCTCGGCTTTTCTTGGCATCTGCTGCAGTCCCGGGTGCTCATCTATGGCCATCCTACTACTGGAGCACTCACACCCAGTCAGGCATAATGGGAGATGCTACTCTGGCAACTAAGGAGAAGGGCGAAAAACTTCTGGAGGCTGCTGTTGCTGGACTTGCGGATGTTGTAAAAGAGCTTAAGAAGAAGGATATTCCTGAACGGGTTGACCATCATTAGGCCGAGATAGATATGCGGAAGGCGTAAAGAGTCCAGCATAATGACGCTCCACTCTAGGTGGTCATTGCCAGCCTTATAGGTCTTGACCTAGTTACCGAGCGTCGATGGTGGTAAAGATAGCCGACGGGCTGCTCCCGGTAACGATAGCTCCTCTTCCGTTACCAGTTTCACGGCTTTCTCTCGAAACTCCTTCGTGTACCTTTCTTGCGGAACCCCTTTCATCCTGACACCTTCATCTTTCTTTTTTACACTTGATAATTCGTTAAGAAGAAGATAAGATTACGCAATAATATTTATCCACCATATCCAATATTCAATCTAAAGTGAAAGGAAAAGTGGGATGCAAACCCTAATACTTCTCTTGGACCTCTTCGGTGTTACAGTTTTTGCAATTACTGGTTCACTAGCTGCTGGAAGAAAACAATTGGATCTTTTAGGTGTTGTCGTATTGGCAATGGTTACGGCTTTAGGAGGAGGTACTATTCGTGATTTGGTTTTAGGAATCAGCCCTGTTTTCTGGGTATCTGCACCAATCTATGTTCTAGTAGCATCAGCAACAGCGATTATAATCTTTTATATTGTCCGCTTCTATAGTCTACCACGCAAAGTACTGTCAATAGCTGATGCTGTAGGTTTATCAGTATTCACAGTAATAGGGACACAAAAAGCTCTAGCCTTAGAGACTAACGTAATTATTGCTATTTTTATGGGTGTCATGACTGGTGTTGTAGGTGGTCTTATTCGTGATATTTTATCTGGAGAGATACCACTTATTTTAAAAAGAGAGATATATGCTACGGCATCTCTGTGTGGAGCAATTGCGTTCTCTAGTATTTACATTCTCTTGTTGAATCAGAACCTTGCTATCATTGTTTCAATTGTCATAACGCTGGGGCTGCGTCTTTCTGCAATAAAGTGGAATCTTTCGCTTCCAATATTTGTCTCTCGTGAAGAACAAAGCTAGAGTCAATTGTTTATAGAGGGACTTCTATCAGTCATTTATTTTCCTTGCTCAACTACCACTGAACGAGCATCGGGATGTCTGATTAACCATAATAAGAAACAGGGATTAGAGCCACTCTTTTACTTCAAGACTTTATCATTACCAGCATCATTTTAAACTTTTTTATTGCTCTCAATGCATGAGGTTCGTTGGCTGGCATTATGATCATATCCCCTT
>CAYTND010000432.1:0-2335 GCA_964438965.1 uncultured Pirellulales bacterium | reverse complement strand
AGCAGATACACGCCAAAAAGCATTATCTGTCAAGCCAGACAAGGTTTTGAACATTAAAATTTGTGTAATTTGGATTCTTGCCCGCCTCAGGCGGGTGAATTTAAGATTCTTGTCCGCCGTAGTCTTGACGTAGGCGGATAGTGCTTAGGATTTCGGATTTATGTTTCTAAAGAGTAGCAACTGTCATCTGTCATCTGTCGTCTATCGTCTGTCAACTGTCCTCGGTCCTCTACATCTGTCGAGAACCCTCTACAAATCAGCTACTTTTTATGCAAAACAAACCCAATCTTGTCCGCCGTAGGCGGATTGCAAATGAACGTAAAATCATATAATACAAAGGATTATGAAAATAAATACAATTGGACACTTAGTGAAAACAAACCCAATCAAAGCCAATTCACCTGGTGGCAAGGCGTATCATTGTTTGATAATTTGCCATCATTCTGGGAGTTATTTTCCGGCCGGCCGGGGCCGACGACGGCATCAGAACGAATCCTTTGCCCTCGCCGCTAGTCCCATCCCTGAGGCTTTTTTCGACGACTTTCTCGAAATCGCTTGGCTCAGTGTTTTCTATATCGGCTATCTCCAGATTCCCGAAAAGTACCAACTCCCTGCCGTACTCACGGCGGACGTACTCAAACTCCACATCCCCGTGTGGAGGCGGCTCAATTGGGTCAATGGCAGCAGCGCCCATCTCGACAATGTAATCAAGAACGGCCCGAATCCTGCCGTGGCAATGAATTCTGGCAAAACCGCCGTGCTCGGCAATTGCCTCTACCATCGGCCCGGTGTAACGGACTACATACTCTTTGAAAAGATTGGGTGGCAGGTAAGGTTCGGTGGCATATTCAGGCCCATAGATACGCCACAAATGTCCGGGGAATGCCTTTGCAGTCTTCTGGGTTCGGGCCTGTATATGTTTGGAAAGCTTTTCGAGCAGGTGATGGAAGAGCTTCTGCTCAGTCAACGCAACTACAGTAAAGTCTTCCATACTGAACAAAGACGCCGCAGCGCAAATTGGGTCTTCGGTATCTACCATTATGATACCACGGTCGGCCAGCTTCCGGTCTTCTTCTACGAGGTTGGTTACATCGACATCTTCGGCGAATATTTCATCGGGCAGCTCCAAATAGGCTTTAAGGTCTTCCGGGTTCTTGAGCAGGTGCTCCACCGTCCAGACGGTGTCAACTTCGGGACTGCGACGTGTCAGGGCTGTCATATTTCTACCGCCAATTTTCAAAGTCGTGGATTTGAAACGGCAGCCTTTCTCCACATATTTTTCAGTCCTGAAGAATTCATCACGGCAAGTCTCGCTGTCCGATTTGCCGGACACCACTTCATGGGAGCGCGATTTGACGGGGCTGCGCATTCGAATAAGGTCTGTCTGTTCTTCAGCAAGTTGAAGCAGGGGCTGCCAGGACGGGTCGTTATAGATATTGAAATCATCCGGGTCCGATGGGTCAATCCGGAATCCACCTACTTCATAGAAATTAACCGCGGGCCGGTCAACCGGCTTGCCGCACAACGTAGCCATCAATCTTTCGCGCCTGCTCATCATAATTACGGCCGTGTTATTCAGCTTTCTTCCTTGTGGGAGCCGTCCTCCGAGTGTTCAGAACGTTCCGTAAGACTCTTGAAAAGCGAGCGAATGTTAAAAAAACCACCAATAGAAACGACTATAGCCATGCCGGCAAAAAGGGCGAGACTTGCTATAAAAAAGATTGTCCAAAAGTTTATCCAAAAATTCATATCTTGTTACTCCTTAGGACTGGTAAAGAAATTAGGTTTCGTTTTTGGCTGAGCGAGGACAAGGCTGGCAAGGAAGCAAAACGCAGGACTACTGGTTGGTAGTCCGAGTTTTGCTGACACCGCCAGCCGCAGCCGCAGCCAGCCAAAACTTGTCTGACGACAGTCAAGAATGGAAGATAATTTATTTACAAGTCCTTATGTTCTGAAGGTTTGTTGCGGTCGGGAAATAACAAAGAGCCGACCACCATTAGCACTATCGCAAGCGCTATAACAGTCAATCCGACAATCGCACTCGATACATCCATACCCAACAGGGCCTGAACCGGCTTTAATCCTGAGATGGCACCAAAACCACATATCAAGGCCAAATATGCACCGACTCTACTGGCTCGTTTCCAGTAAAGTCCAAAGACCAATAAGGCAATGGCTCCGGTAAAATAGATGGCCCCGGAAATTGCCATATAATCCCACAAGTCCTGCCCTAAATCATACCAAAGTCCCCAAACCAAAATAAAAATACCAATAGCTACAATAAAGATCCGTGTCAGCAACAAACGTGCTTTTGAAGACAACCCTTTTCTGAACC
>CAYTND010000431.1:0-2363 GCA_964438965.1 uncultured Pirellulales bacterium | reverse complement strand
GGCATCGAGTATTCCAGCATTATGGTGGCATCGCACGAGATTGCGCTGATTGTAAGCGCATACCAAAAAGGCATCCGGAATTTCGATGTTAAGAAAGCATACAAAGCAATGAAGCACATTCAGACAACTCCAGGCAAACCCCACGAAGGCGGTGGCCACGTGGGCAATCGGCAGTTGAAATCCTATATGGAGCTTGGATATGTGCCTGTGGAAAATGGACCGGTTTCAAACACTCTTGAGTATGCTTATGATGACTGGTGTGTTGCTCAGATGGCCAAAGCTTTAGGCAAAAAGGACGATTACGAATACTTTACTAAGAGAGCCAACAATTACAGAGATGTATTTGACCCTTCCGTAGGATATATGCGTCAGAAGCACAGAGATGGCTCATGGGTTAAGGACTTTTCTCCGTTTTCCGGGAAGGGCTTCGTGGAGGGTAACTCATGGCAGTACACCTGGTTCGTCCCCCACGATGTAAAAGGTCTGATAGATCTTATCGGTAAGGAAGAATTCAATCGAAGGTTGGAAGAAGGGTTCGAGAAGTCTCGTAAAAGTAACTTCAATGCAACGCACGACCGTTTCGCAGATTATCCCATTAACCATGGAAATCAGCCTAATATGCAGGCTGCTTATCTTTTCAATTTCTCCGGCGCTCCGTGGTTAACCCAGAAGTGGGCCAGAGGGATAACCGAGCACTATTACGGGACCGGTCCAATTGACGGTTATCCGGGGGATGAGGACCAGGGCCAGATGGGAGCTTGGTATGTGATGAGCGCCATGGGGCTGTTCGAAATGGATGGAGGTGCGGCAGCCGAACCTACTTACGAGGTTGGCAGCCCGATATTTGACAAGGTTACTATTTATCTGGATGACAAGTACTACAAAGGTGGCAAGTTTGTAATCGAAGCCAAGAACAACTCAAATAAAAATAGATACATCCAGTCTGCAGCGCTTGACGGAAAGCCTTTGAACAAACCTTGGTTTTACCATCGGGAGCTTATGGATGGCGGTAAGTTAGTTCTTCAAATGGGTTCTAAGCCAAATAAACAGTGGGGCAGCAAACCCGAAGCGGCTCCACCTTCGATGACGAAGTAGAGTTAGGACTGGTAAAGAAATTAGGTTTCGTTTTTGGCTGAGCGAGGACCAGCCCGCCGCGGCGGGCAAGGCTGGCAAGGAAGCAAAACGCAGGCCTACTGGTTGGTAGTCCGAGTTTTGCTGACACCGCCAGCCGAAGCCGCAGCCAGCCAAAAATGGAAGATAATTTATTTACAAGTCCTTAGCTACTTCACCCGTCCCGATTTTATCGGGATTGAAAATAAATCCTTTACTATCCGAATATGTTCTTTCTTCTCCGAAGCTCTGCGAAGACATCGCTGTCCGTGGCATTGTTCATGTTAATAGCTGCCTTGGTTTGAGGATCATCTGACCGCAGAAATACATTGGTTGCTCTTTCCCTGCCTATGTTAGAAGGTACTGTGGGCTTACTTTGTTTCTGCCATTCTTTGACCGCTTGCAAATATTTAGCCACAACTTTGTTATCCGGCTCGATTGTGAGGGCAAATTCATAGTTTTCCTCTGTGTAATCATGCCCGGGATATATAAGAGTGTCATCTGGTAGAGCAGCTATTTTCTGCAGTGAATCCCACATAGTCGAGGCATCGCACCCGATAGGCCTGCCGCAGCCGCCTATGAATAAAGTGTCGCCTGTAAATAGTACGCCGCTGTGCCTGTCGGATGGTTGCACGTAGTAACAGACTGAGTCCCGAGTGTGGCCGGGCGTAGCGATGACTTGAATGTTCACATTGCCGATGTTAAGAATTTCAGCTTTTTCTGGCGCCAACGCCTTGCAGTCAGTTTTCTTTTTGAGGTCTTCCATACCTGCAGTGTGGTCGAAATGACGATGTGTGGTTAGTACGTGGGTGAGATTCAGACTTTGTTTTTCTAATGCCTTGAGCACAACTCCGGCATCACCCGGGTCGACCACGAATGTATTGTTCTGGTTATAACGATAGAGGTAGATATAGTTATCGCCGAGAGCAGGTATTGTGATTACTGGTTCCATAGGCATTCTACTTTTAAGTCTATATTGACAAATCTTAGGCTTGAAGAGCTTGTGAGTCAAGTATGAACAGCCGTGCAAGAGTAATGGACGAAGGGCGAGAAGTGGTGGAGAGGACAATGGTACAGGGCGAGAGTGAGGGACAGGAGGGCTGGGATGCAGTTTTCTTGTTCTCGTACGCCGAGTGCGAAGCTATAATGTGAAGCAGAAAGGCTGGGTAGCTTCAGTGCATCATAGGTCAGGTGCTCTAAGAGCTTATCCGAATAACCGGGTCGTTATGAGGCCGAGCGAAAAGTTCGATGCC
>CAYTND010000430.1:0-2367 GCA_964438965.1 uncultured Pirellulales bacterium | reverse complement strand
AGCGTAATACAGATGTAAATAGCTTGAAAGAACTAAAAGGAAAAGGATTGATCTCAAATATCCTATATAAACAAGCAGATGAAGTAAGGCTATGGGCAAATATGGTTGGTCACGAAAACATTCCTGAAAAAGTCAATAAGGATGATTGCGAACAGTTGTTAGCTTATATGGAAGCTTTGTTGCATGCTATTTACGTTGAGCCAAAGCGTCTGTCTGACTTGAGTAAGAAGCGTGAGCAGTTGAAAAGCGGTGGGACTACAGATGCGAATCCTGACAGTAATTAACTTTCCTTGCTCATATTGATTACCCCCTCTTATATCTGGCAACAGCATGTAAACTGCATTATGTAAATTCACCTCTTGGGTTCCAGGTGGCCCAGGGGATTGAGCAGGATGAAGCGCAGCGGTTCATCGCCGCGATTGATGAAGCAGTGCGGCTCATCAGGGGCGACAAAGATAACACTATCCCTGGCTATCGGGGTTTCTGCCTGCTCACCGGCCACCACCCCCTGCCCGGAAAGCACGAAGACCTCGTGCTCCCACCAGTGAGTATGCGGTGCGGTGGAGCTACCGGGCGCAATCTCCAGGACACGCATGTAGAAATTTGGCGCCCCGTCATCAGCGCTGATAACATCACGAATTGCCACGCCGGGTCGCTCCTCAACTGGTTCACTGTCAAGGTACTTACTTACTTTCACTACCAGCCTCCTTCTGATACCGGGCAACGGCTTGGGTCTTGATGCCGCCCCTTTCCTTATATTCCACCTCCACTGCCATTGAGACCGGCTGTAAGAGTTCTACCAGGTCCTTGAGGATGCGGTTGACGGCGTGCTCCTGCAATATGCCCACATTGCGGTAAGAGGTCAGATAATACTTCAGGGATTTCAGTTCCACCAGAGAGTTCCCGGGGAGATAGCGGAGCACCAGCCGGGCAAAATCAGGCAGGCCCGTCCAGGGGCAAACACAGGTAAACTCGTCGGTCTCATAGACTACCTCGGTTGCCGAGCCGGGATAGTCAAAGGGAATCGTCTCAAGCACCGCCGTGTCAATGGCGTCTTCCGGCTGAGTATCAAATCGCCTTGAAGCATACTTATCTTCTGCCACCTTTTTCCCCTATACTCCCTTTTAGATTTATCTGCCTCTAACCTCATATTCTAGCACTATTTGAAATCCAGGGCGAATATCTGAAGCTATTTAGCAACCTATCCCCCTGACCCCCTTCCCTTAATAAGGGAAGGGGGCGTGTAGCCAAGAGAGGGGCGAAGCCCCTCTCTAAAATCTCTTCCCCCTCTCCTTCTCAAGGAGAGGGGGATTAAGGGGGTGAGGTTGATAAACAATCCAAATATCTGTAAACTCAGTTTAGTCTCAGGCAAATGTTAAACGGACTGAAGCATGAATACAGATAGTCAACAACGGGTCGGGGCAGTTATCGTGGCCGCTGGTGAGAGCCAGCGGATGGGTGGGGTGGACAAGGTATTTGCTTTGCTGGACGGCAAGCCGGTTCTGGCCCGGGTGATTGATGTCTTTCAAAGGTGCGACTCTATTCACCAGATTGTGGTGGTTCTCAGCCAGCAAAACCTGGAACCAGGTAAACAGTTACTGGCTGAGCCGGAGTGGCCCAAGGTAAGCGATGTTTGCCCCGGTGGTGAGCGGCGCCAGGACTCAGTCGCCGCCGGGCTAGAGCGGCTCAGGGACTGCACCTGGGTGGTCGTCCATGACGGCGCCCGCCCACTGGTAACCGAGGAACTGATTGAGCGCGGCCTGGAGGCAGCCAGAGAAAGCGGGGCTGCCATCGCCGCCGTGCCGGTTACCGATACCATCAAGATGGCCTTAGATGATGGCTTTGTCCAGGGGACGCCACCACGGCAGAGCCTGTGGGCAGTGCAGACCCCGCAGGTGTTCCGTTCTGATATAATAACCAGAGCCTACCAGCAGATGAAGTATGAAGTCACCGATGATTCCCGGCTGGTGGAGCAGTCAGGCTACCGGGTTAAGCTCTACATGGGCTCTTATGATAATATGAAGATAACTACTGCTGATGACCTGATAGTGGCTGAGGCCCTCTGGCAAAACAGAACGAGGCATGAAAGGTAAAAATGCGTGTTGGCATAGGCTACGACGTCCATCCCCTGACCCCGGGGCGCCGGCTGGTGCTGGGGGGAATAGAAATACCTTTTGATAGGGGTCTCAGTGGCTGGAGTGATGCCGACGTGTTGACCCACGCCACTATCGATGCCCTGCTTGGGGCGGCCGGTCTGGGAGATATCGGCAGCCATTTCCCTCCCGGTGAGCCGGAATATAAGGATATTTCAAGCCTGAGACTGCTTGAGCGTGTCAGGGATAAACTGGCTGAAAACGGCTGGCGAGT
>CAYTND010000429.1:0-2372 GCA_964438965.1 uncultured Pirellulales bacterium | reverse complement strand
AACTCGACCCGGCCCTCATTGAGCCGGTGTGCCAAGCCAGTTTCCTGCGTTATTCACCGGCTTCATCGAAAGGGAAAAACCGATTACTCTTCTCCAATCCCGCCAGCACGGAGGATCGAGTCAATATGACCGTGCGTATCAGCTATGACGAAGGCAAGACGTGGCCTGTCACCAAACAACTTTACACAGGATACTCCGCCTACTCGTGCCTTACCGTCTTGCCCGACGGCGATATCGGCTGCTTCTATGAGGCCGGAGAAACAAAGGATGCGGCAATCTACTTTGCCCGATTTCCACTCGCATGGCTGGAGGCTTCCCCCGATGGCGCCGGCGCACCAGGACGTGACAGATACCTTTTGCTCGACTCCAGGATTATCGGCCATACCCAAAACGCCAGACTCACTATCGGCAAGGTACAGAAGTATCACGGAAACCCGTTGTTCGAAGAAGACAAGCCCTGGGAGCCCCGCTTCGACAATCTCTATGCCAATGTTATCTACGACAGGGATGAGGACATATATAAGTGCTGGTACAGCCCCTTCATCATTGATGAGAGTACAACCAACACGCCCCGGAAGGACCGTGTAAACGGCGGCAAGTTCCGCTACATGGGTGACCATACGGGACGTCGGAGAGAAATGGGAATCTGTTATGCAGTTTCCCGTGATGGCATCAGGTGGGAGAAACCAAGTCTCGGGCTCGTTGAATTCCGCGGCAGTAAAGAAAACAATATCGTCTGGAGAGGGCCGCACGGGGCTGGTGTGTTCAAGGATTTTTATGATCCTGATCCGAAGCGTCGATATAAGATGTTCTTTAAAGGACAGAAAATCTCTGTGGCGTTCTCTCATGATGGGCTCCATTGGAGTGAGACAATTGAATGTCCCGAAGCCAATGTTCGCGGTGATACGCACAACAATGCTTTCTGGGCTCCGACGTTAGCCGAGTATGTGGGAATCACCCGCACGTGGGCCCGTCCTCGTGGCCGACAGGTAGCAAGGACATCCAGTAAAGACTTTCTCAAGTGGACCAAGGCCAAAGTCGTGCTTGAGGGTTTGGAGGATCACCTGCAAACATACGCGATGCCCGTGTTTTATTACGCCGGCATCTACATCGGCCTGCCTGCTATCTACAATTCCAAGATTGACCGCACCCATACTGAACTGGCATGGAGCCCGGATACGGTTACGTGGCATCGGATAGATCCCAGCAGCCCGTTAATTGCCAACGGTCCCAAGAAAGGCGATTACGATTGGGGATGCGCATACGCGGCTGCATACCCGGTATTCTTGAGAGACCAAATCCGCCTTTACTATGGAGGCAGTGATGATAAGCACTTCGGCTGGCGCAAAGGATATTTCTGTCTCGCGACGCTTCGGCCGGACGGCTTTGCCGGTTACGAGCAAATCTCTGAGGATGCTTCAGCCTTTATCATCACCGGACCACTGCTTACCACAGGACGGCCACTTGCTCTCAGTGCCGACGTTCAGGAAAACGGATTCGTAAGAACGAGACTCCTCGATGACAGCGGACGAGAACTCGCTTCAAGCCAACCTGTCAGCCGGACTGTTATGGACGCCAGGGTGGAATGGCGGAGTGAATTCACAACCAAAACCCTCAAGGGCAAAACGATTCGGTTAGAATTCGAACTGAGAAATGCGAAACTCTATTCATTCAGTTTTCTTCCCTGAATATATGAGGTTAAAAAGACATGGAAAAAACAAACCAACACCCCTTATCTCATGGGGAACTGCTCGAATTAAAGCGATGGAATACTCCGACGATTTATAATGGATGGGAGCAGATTACTAAATTGGATGCCGGCAAAGACGCCTTCAATCCGGAAGAATGCCGAGATTTCATGCCAGAAATGGGTCCTATGGTGGGCAAAGACTGCTGACCGCATTCTTCTTTTTCAGCGTGATGATGAAGTGTGGCCTAAAAATTGTGATATGCAGGCAATTTTAACCGACGGGCAAAAAGGTAAAGCTATTGCAGTAAAGCATATTTCAAAGTGATTGAGTCCTTAACTGTTACAGAAAGTGGAAATTATATCATGAGAACAAATCGTCGAAAATTCATAAGTACTGCCCTTACCGGTGGGCTTGCTGCCACATGGCCGCGCTCATGCGGTGGCTCAGAGGCCCAGAGACCTGATTACACCCGGCTCGATGAAATACTTAAACAGCCTGTACTGAAAAAGGAGCTGTTTGCTACTCCAGTGATCATCAAAAGCCTCGAATTGCTTCGTTATAAGCGCAGTTTCTTGTGCCGGGTACGTTCTTCTGATGGTGCAGAGGGTATTTCGGTTGGTCACAACGGGATGGATTCGCTCTATCCAATTTTTCTCAACTCGTTGAAACCTTTCTTTATTG
>CAYTND010000428.1:0-2375 GCA_964438965.1 uncultured Pirellulales bacterium | reverse complement strand
GGTATGCTGCATCCGCCGTGCATAGATGTAAGAATACATCGTTCGGCCTCGGCGGTAATCCGAGAATGTGTATCATTGATTTTTGAGACAAGCTCGGCAAGCTCAGTATCTGCGGTGCGAATCTGTACGGCCAATGCGCCCTGTGCCGGGGCGGGCAGGAACTCACGGGGCGGCAGAATTGCAGAGATTCTATCGGCCAGACCAAGCCGGTTCAAACCGGCGCAGGCGACAATGGCTGCGTCAATCCTGCCAAGGGTAACCTTTGAAAGCCTCGTTTCGACATTTCCCCGCAAAGGAACGCATTTTAGGTCATCTCTAAGCCGGCGCAACTGCGCAATGCGTCGGAGGCTCGATGTTCCCACGGTTGCCCCGACCGGCAGAGCAGCGATAGAGTCCGCCTGAGATGATGTTATTAACGCATCGGCAGCAGACTCCCTTTTCGGTACTGCGGCAACTACCAGCCCTTTCGTGCAGGCCGTGGGCAGGTCCTTAAGACTATGAACAGCGATGTCAGCCCTGCCGTCAAGAACCGCATTCTCAACTTCAGAAGTGAAAAAGCCTATGGAGTCGGACTTATAAAGGAAGTCTGATTTGTCGCGGTCACCTTTCGTCGAGACTTTCACTATGGAAATTTCAATGCCGTCGCTAAGATTTTTTAGCAAGTTACGGATATGGTCGGATTGTACCAAAGCCAGCTTACTGCCGCGGCTTGCGATTTTGATGGGTCTCATTCCTGGTCTTCCACAATTCATTCTTTGACGTCTTTTTAAGTTTTTACACTAAAACCGGGGCAGATTCAAGCATTTCTGGAATTTTAGTCTGTACAGAAAACAGAAGACAGAGGACAGAGGACAGAGGACAGAAGAAAAATTCTGATTTCTGACTTCTGTTTTCCAACTTCTAAATTGCAATTGTGAACCGAACTCAATATAATGCAATTATGTCCAATATTGAGCAGAAGATTCTGGCTGTTCTTCAACAGGGATTGCCGAAAAGCCAAAGTCCGTATCAGGATATGGCCGAAAAGATAGGTATAGATACAGGACAGTTGCTGGCAGTATTGAAAGACTGGAAACAGCAGGGTAAGCTTCGACGAATAGGAGCAATAGTGAATCATTTCAAGGTGGGCCTGGGCGCTGGAGCAATGGTGGTCTGGCAGGTGGAACCCGAACGAACCGAGGAAGTGGGCGAGATATTTGCCGGGTTCAGGGAGGTTAGTCACGCCTATGAACGCCATACCGACAAAAGCTGGCCTTATAATGTATATACGATGGTCCACGGGAAAAGCGACGAAGATGTTCAGCAGACGGTTCGACAAATGAGCCGGGCGTGCGGGATTTCAAACTACCGAATACTGATTACTGAAAAGGAGCTCAAAAAGGTGTCGCCAACATACATTACACAATTGGGTGCGCAAAGTCCTAACGAAAAGGAGCAAAGATGTTAGCTCTGCCAATACCGGAAATAATCATATTTGCATTTGTGATAGCGCTATATCTGGCAGCAGCGATTGCAGGCATTCTTCAACTGCCGGCTGGCGGCGAGAAATACAAACGCTTCCTTTTGCCTCTCGTCTCGCTGGCGGTAACGCTGGAAGCTGTCATACTGATATTCAGGGCTGTGGCAATAAAAGCGGTGCCGCTGACGGGGCTGTTTGAGTCGATGATTGTCCTTACTATTGTATTTGGCCTTATATACCTGTTTTTCAGTATTGCTATCCAGCAGGTGTGGTTCGGCTCGGTAATGGTATGGGTAATCCTGGCAATGATTCTGATGACTGCGATTGTTGCCGAACCTGCCTCGGAGCCACATGCGGTGGCCGCCACTCCATGGGCAATCGTCCACGGTATTGCAATGATTCTCGCCGGTGTAGCAACAATGCTCGCGACCGCCAGCGCCCTTCTCTACTTGCTCGGCAGACGCAAGCTAAAGCAAAAAAAGGTCATGCAGGTCATCGGCAAGGTGCCCAATTTCGAGAAGCTCGAACAGATGAATCTGCTGGGGCTCAAGGCTTGTTTTGTCCTGCTGACATTCGGGCTGGTCAGTGGAATCGTAATGGCTGCAGTAAACTCAACGGCGCTTGGAATATCTGCTCATGCCTGGCTGACAGACTCCAAGATCATTCTTGTTATGGTTGTTTGGGCGTTATTAGGGACAATTCTGGCTTTGCGGCACTTGATCACACTAAAGGGCAAGAAGATGGCGTACGTTACCTTGCTGGTCTTCTTTTTAATTGTATTTGCGATAGTTGGAACCACGGTTTTTTGTGGAACAAAGCATGATTTCGTCAGAGATGGTGGCCAGACAGTTAAAGTGATAAAGTAAGTGTGACAAATGAAGATGTTGAAGAAGCTGTTAGAAGGTTAAATAATCGA
>CAYTND010000427.1:0-2376 GCA_964438965.1 uncultured Pirellulales bacterium | reverse complement strand
ATTCGGAGCGCATCGTTTAACTTCTCACGCGCGTCTATAATCCTGCTGGGCGTTTCGCTCAGCAGCGCCGTGGCTTCGACAATCAACTCTGTAGCCTCCGGATTAGGTTCAACATCCGGTACTGTTGCAATGTCAGGCAAATTCGGTTCAGGTTCCGGCTCCGGCAATGGTTCCGGCTCCGGCCCTATAACCACTTCCGGTACATTGGCCTCGGGTGTGATATCGACAGTTTCATCTGTACTTTTATTTTTGCCGAAAGGACCATATTTAAAAGCAATAACGACAACAATAATAAGCAAAACCGGAATGATATATCTCCAGCTTTGGGTTCTTTGCCTGCCTCGCGGACGGTGGGAATGACGGGCCATCTTATTCTCCTTTCTTGCCTCTGCGACTCTCGTCGCAAGACGAGGCAGCAGGTCTGTTATCAAAATATATTATTTCCTCATCGGTTACTAAAATATCTACCGGCTCATCATGCTCTGCCACCGGTATCGTCTCAACGAGCTGCTCTGCAAACCCAAAGCCGCATCTGGAGGCCTTAAGTTCGGCGTTAGCGAAAAACCTGTCGTAATAGGAACCGCCCCGCCCAAGCCGATTGCCCTTCCTGTCGAATCCTAACGCCGGCGTAACTACCAAATCAATCTCTTCAAACGGCATCGGCACGCCCGCTATCGGATTTCGCAGACCGGAAGCACTCGTCGAAAAACCTGTTTCCAGTGAGTTTATCTGCACCGCTATCATATGCCTTTGCTTCCAGGAAACCTTCGGCACCACTACTACCTTACCAAGCTGCCAGGCGTACAGTATTGCCTCGGACGTATCCGCCTCGTGCGGAAGAAACAAATACATCATAACCGTCGATGCACTTTGAAATTGTGGTATTGAAACCAAATTCCGGCATGCCTTCCGGCTTTTTTCACTCCTTTGCTCCGATGGTATGGCAAGCAGGCAGTTCTGTAACTTCCGGCGCAACTGGGCCTTGTTCATTTACCTATCCTTCTTCTCGGCTTTATTTTTTTGCCACCGATGAAGACCTCGAAGTGCCTAAAGTTTAGAGTGCCTAAAGTTATTTGTTTTTTAACTTTAGGCACTTTAGCTCACTTTAGGCACTTTAGCTCACTTTTTGCTGTTTTGTATCAAGCTTTGCAGCTTTTGTAAATAGCGCTTAATATTTTTTTCACAACCGCTTTCTTTCGGCACATAATATTTTTTCTTCACTGCCGCCGGAAGATACTCCTGGGGCACGAAACCATCCTTAAAGTTATGCGGATACTTGTAATCAGTTCCGAAACCCAACTTTTTTGCCGCCGCATAGTGACTATCTTTTAAATGTTTCGGCACTTGTTTAGTCGGCTGCTGTTTTACATCGGCCATCGCCCCCCAAATAGCAGAAGCCGAAGCGTTCGATTTAGGTGCACAGGCAACATATAACGCCGCCTGCGCCAGAGCTAATTGGGCTTCCGGCAAACCCACAAACTCAGATATCTGAACCGCTGCGGCAGCTAAAACCGTCGCCATTGGGTCGGCGTTTCCCACGTCTTCAGCCGCACAAATCGCTATCCGCCGGGCAATAAAACGCGTATCTTCCCCGCCCGCTAACATTCTGGCAAGCCAATAGACCGTGGCATCAGGGTCGGAACCCCGCATGCTTTTCTGCAAAGCGCTTGCCAAATCGTAGTGCGTATCGCCCGTACCGTCGTAGTCAATCGTCTTCTGTTGTATCGACTCCTTCGCAACTTCCAGATTAAATTTTATTTTCGCACCGGACTTTCGGGCCTCCTGCGATAACACACCAACCTCAAGGGCTGTCATGGCCTTTCTGGCATCCCCGTCGCTGACACCTGCTAAAAATTTCAGTGCCTTCTCATCCGCCCCGATATCAAACTTACCAAGCCCCCGCTCGGAATCGTCAATTGCCATCTTCAGCAATTTCAAAATGTCTTCCTCACTGAGCGGCTCAAAATGAAATACCGTGCTGCGGGAAATCAAAGGCGAATTGATTGAAAAAAACGGATTTTCCGTAGTGGCACCTATGAGAATCAAAACCCCTGATTCGACATCATCCAGCAGGACATCCTGCTGAGCACGGTTGAAGCGGTGAATTTCATCGATAAAAAGCACCGTCCTCGCCCCGTCAACTGCGAGTCTGTCACGGGCACGCCCGATAATCTGCCGAATATCCCTGACGCTGGCCGCGGGGGCGCTAAGATAGTGAAATTCAGCCTTCGTGTAATTCGCAATCACCGCCGCCAGAGACGTCTTGCCGACCCCCGGCGGACCGTAAAATATCAGACTGCTGAGCCTGTCAGCCTCGAGCATCCTCGTCAACAGCCCATCGGACCCAAGAAAATGCCTTTGTCCGATAAATTCATC
>CAYTND010000426.1:0-2381 GCA_964438965.1 uncultured Pirellulales bacterium | reverse complement strand
ATTGCGGCGGTACGGGTTTTGTTAAGAGCCACGAATCGTTGGCTATTGAAATTATTCGGCTGTTGAATTTGTCAGCATCGGAAGAACAGATAAAGCGCATTGAGCTGTTTGTCTCGCCGGAAGTCGCTGATTATCTGCAGAATACCAAGCGGACAGCGATTGCACAAGTAGAACAGCTTAACAACAAGCGTGTGGTTATTCATTCTGCGCCGAATTACGCCGGCGAAAAACACGAGTTGGTCTGCTACAACCAGCGGGGAAGTGTAGTAAAATTATAAATCGATGCTCTGTAGAAAACCTTTGTAAAGTGTCATTGCGAAGCCGCTCGCAATGACAATCTCTGGCCTGGTGTTTTCTACAAAACAAAGTCATAATAACTGGTAATCCAATAGTAAATAATTAAGAAGCAATAATCGATTGATATGGGGCTGATACGTGGAATTTGACCTTGAATATGCTCGAAAAGTAATTGAAGCCGAGGCGGATGCGATAAGCTCTATTACGCCGATTGTTGATGCGTCTTTTGTGCAGGCTTGCGAGATGATTTATAACTGCAGCGGTTCCTGTATAGTAAGCGGCATCGGCAAGGCGGGTATAATCGGGCAGAAAATAAGTGCTACCCTGGCTTCGACCGGCACGCCGAGCCACTTTCTTCATCCTGCTGAAGCCGTCCACGGCGACCTGGGAAGGCTGCGCGAAAACGATATTGTAATTGTTCTAAGTTATGGCGGCGAAACGGATGAAGTTGTTCGGCTGATAAATCTGGTCAAACAGCAGGAGATTAAACTGATTGCGATAACCGGCGAGAGCGACTCAACTCTCTGCGAGCATAGCGACGTGGCGCTATGTATGGGGGTGATGAGTGAAGCCTGTCCACTTGGCGTTGCTCCGGGTGTTTCTACTACCTGTATGTTAGCGGTGGGTGACGCCCTTGCCTTTACCGTTATGAAGGCACGTAAATTCAGCGTTGAGGATTATGTGAGGTTCCATCCCGGCGGTTCGCTCGGCTCAAAGCTGATGACGGTTGAACAATCGATGATGTTCAGGCCGGGCGAAAAATTGCCTATCGCTGAGGTTGCTGATACGATAAAACAGTTGCTTGAAAAGACAGGCGATATAAAGCGGCACGGAGCTGTGATGGTTGTCGGCAAAGATGGAAAATTGGCGGGCATAATCACCGATGCCGACCTTCGGCGCCTGGTAACAGAGCACAACTCCGGGGCTTTTGAGCTCAAGACCGGTGATGTTATGACGGCTGATTGTAAGAAAATAAGAGCCGATGCCCTTGCCGCCGAAGCCACAGCCATTTTCCATAAATATAGAATTGATGAGCTTCCCGTGGTTGATGCAAATAACAGACCCCTCGGCCTAATCGATGTACAGGACATCGTTACGATAAAAGTTGTCGGATAAAACTTCGTATTGCGTTGTGCGTGATGCGTATCGCGAGAACGCAATACGATATACGCAATACGAGATACTAAATGAAGACAAACCTTGCGGACATAGAAATGTTGGTTATGGATGTTGACGGCGTCCTGACGGATGGAACGCTGGTTATTAACGCCGACGGTAGTGAAAGTAAATTCTTCAATTCGCTGGATGGTCATGGAATTCGGATGTGGCAAAGGGCAGGGTTGAAGGTTGCCTTAATCAGTGGCAGGGCTTCGGAGCCGACACAACGCCGAGCTGAGCAATTGCAGATAGAATATGTATTTCAGGACTGTCACAATAAACTGCCTGTGTTTGAGAAGCTTCTTAAGCAGCTTGGTCTTTCGCCGGACAAGGTGGCTTACATCGGAGATGATTTGACGGATTTGCCGGTAATAAGATACGCTGGGTTCGGTGTGGCTGTCGCCAATGCAGTTGATGAAGTTAAACAATATGCTGATTACGTAACCACTCGCCCCGGCGGCAGTGGGGCTGTGCGGGAAGTAATAGAATACATTCTAAAAAATAGCGGCAGATGGCAGGAGCTTATGACAAGATATTTGCCCTGATACAAGAGAGAATTTTAGCCACGAAGGCACAAATGCAAGCAGAAAATAAAAGTGACTAAAGTGAGCTAAAGTGACATTTATGTGTCATCCTGAGGCGCAGCCGAAGGATCTGGCCAACGAAAAGGAGATTCTTCGCTTCGCTCAGAATGGCAGCTCGTCCCTAAGGGACAAGCTGTCACTTTAGGCACTCTAAACTTTAGGCACTTTACACTTTTTAATGTCTTGATGCCTTTGTGGCAATAAGGACTGCAAACTTGGTAACAAGCGAATGGATTCTAAGTTGAGAAAATTCGTTATAGGTTTTATTTCGCTGGCGGCGGTACTTGTAATATATCTGCTCTTTAGCCGGGTAAACAAAACACCTCCGATAGATACCCGTAC
>CAYTND010000425.1:0-2409 GCA_964438965.1 uncultured Pirellulales bacterium | reverse complement strand
TGTCTGACAGTTTCAGGCAGTTTCCGGCGAATCTGTTGCAGCTGCTCAGGACCTATTGCAAGCCACTGCGATATGGACTCTGCCGGTTCAGGCAAATCAAAGCTGCCGGAGGAGCCGATGCCGGATTGACGGGCAATAGAATCGGCCAACTGTACAACCGCTGCTATCCTTGCTTCAGGCATATCCACAGCAATTGTTACGGTCTGGCTGTGGTGAAGCCAGACGGCAAGAACAATTAGATTCGGCAGCCGCCACTTTTGCCCCAGACGTTTGCCTATGATTGTATGGTCGGTGCCGAGATGTTTTTGCTCGATGACACGCGAACTTCTCTTCGTTGATTTTGCTTCTTCGACCATACTGGCAAAACTTTTCGGCATCGCTTCTTCGAGTGCGAGTTTCCCCATATCGTGCAGCAGTCCGGCACAGTAAGCCAACTGCGAATCCATCTGGGGTGATGCCATCTCGGCGATATCTTTAGCACAACAGGCGACTGCAATACTGTGAAGTAAAAGTCCTTTTTTAGCTGTGGCCCTGTCCTTGTCAATTCCATCGTCAAGGTCAAAAGCCTGCAAAACATTAATAGAAAGAATGGCGTCGCGAACATCGTGCGCAGACAGTTTGTCAAGGGCCTGGCGAAGTGAGAACCTTCCGTCGGGCAGGCCCACTCCTCGCTGCTCAATGAGCGAAAGAATCCTTGCGGTAAGTGCCGGGTCTGATTCAATAATATCAGCCAGCGCCGACGGTGAAAATTGGCCTTGAAGAAGCCTGGGTAAAAATTGCGCCGCAACACAGGGCAGGGTCGAGAGCGAATCCATCCGGCCAACAGCAAGCTCTACCTGCTGGGTAACTGTCGTATTAGCAGGTTCCTCCGGCATATAGTCGTCCCTCCTAATAAATCCGAATATCGAAATCCGAAATACTCCACAGGACACCTTACGGTGGAAACAATATCGAAGTTCAAATTACCAAATGACCAAAACGTTTTGGATTTTTGTCATTTGAATCTTGACTGTCGTCAGACAAGTTTGTTTCGGATTTAGAATTTCGTGCTTTGTGCTTTCCTTGTCTTGGATTTATTTCATCTGGAGAACAGAGGTGATTTTGTCGGTAAGTTCAGTGATGTTAAACGGCTTTCTTATGAAATCTTCAGCGCCGGATTTTAGTAACTGGGCGATTTCATCCTCTTTTACGACGCCGCTTACAATAACAATTTTAATGTTCTCGAACTCGGGATTTCTTCGTATCGTCTGGCAGACCACGTTTCCGTTGACGTCGGGCAGCATATAATCGAGCAGTATCAATTCCGGTCGAAACCGCTGCGTTGCCATCCCTGCCTCATAGCCGCTTGACGCCGTTTTTACCTCGAATCTGCCGTCACGCTCAAGGACTTCGACTATAAGCTCGACGATTTCGGCATCGTCATCCACGATAAGGACTTTTCTTTTGCCGGACTCGATGGAATCCAGAGGGATATTGTTGTCCTTCATAAACTTGATTAGATTCTGGCGCGGAATCCTCCGGAATCTTGAGCCTGGAACGAGAAATCCCTTCAGCCGGCCGGCATCGAAGCAGCGGATAATTGTTTGTTGGCTTACTCTGCAAATTCCCGCGGCTTCGCCGGTGGTAAATAAATCCTTCATTTTATCTATTCCTCTTCTTTAACCAAATCCTTTTGATACAACCTCTCGCCAAATTACCTTTTTGACCTAATTTAACTATTAGTCTTTGGCTTTGTCAAGGATAAAAAATGTTAATAGACCCAATTTTATTTACGAGAGGTTAGATATTATCAGTCCTTAGGGACATTCGAGGATAGATTAAGATTGTGGCAGTAACTGCTCTTGGACAATAACGGCGATGCCTTGAACCGCTAACTTCTTTCTGGCAATAATCTTAAGAATTAGGGCTGCGGCATCATTGCAGGCAAGATGATGGTCATGGCAGCCGGCGACTTTCACCGGATTGGGGCAAAAAACTTTTTCGACAAGCCGGACACAGCCGGAAAGGAGTTATGAACCCCGAATCGTTCAATTTTTATTTCGGTAAGTTGCTTAATACAAAAGTCTTAGGTAGCGTCAACCCTGGAAATATACTGCTGTTTCTAAAAAATATCATTTTTTTTGCGAACCTTTGGTTAAATATATTGAAATATTACTCAACTTGACTGACTTTTAAACTGTCATGCTGAGCGAAGCGAAGCATCTGGCCTTAGAACAGGATTTTGTCCCGTTCCGAGTGTGAGATTCTTCGCTGCGCTCAGAATGACAAGTTGCATATCTTCTTGTCAGAGCTATACTTATGTAAAAACCAGTCAAGTTGAGAATATTACTATATAGTTACTGTCGCGGAAACAGTATTTGTCATTCCCGCGGAAGCGGGAATCCAGCTTTTTCGTTCTGGACCCCTGCT
>CAYTND010000424.1:0-2428 GCA_964438965.1 uncultured Pirellulales bacterium | reverse complement strand
CCACCTCAGAAGTAGGAATCACCAGCGGCTCTTCCCATATCTTCGCAGTCGAAGCTGCCAGAATCGGAGTGATTGCAAAGGAAGTTAATAGGGTCAATAGTAATAAAATCGCCTTGGTAAAACGTTTTTGGCCTGCCATTTGAATCCTCCTAACGTTTTCAAATCTTTAAAAGGTCGGCATATTTTACCATTAACGATTTTATCTGTCCCGTATTAAATTTGACTACGACAATGCTGTTTTCGCCCATATCGTCAAACTCTTTGACCCTGCCGAGACCGAAAGATTTGTGTCGTACTAACTGGCCTGGGTCAAAATGAGGTATAGCCTGGCTGATTTGGTCATTATCATCGTAACATTCGTCTTCTTCAGCTTGTTCGGTAATGTCCCGGCCAAGTTCGAAAAGAAACTGCGACGGTATTGTTCGCAGCATCTGGCCTCGCACGGTTCGGTATCGGGCGTAACTAATATTCAGGCTGGTTTTGGCGCGGGTTATACCGACAAAAAATAGTCTGCGTTCCTCTTCCAGTTCGTCTTCATTTTCACTTGCGTTACTTCTTTCGTGAGGCAATAAGCCCTCCTCGAGCCCGACGATGAAGACATTTTCAAATTCGAGTCCCTTTGCGGCGTGCAGGGTCATCAGCGCAACGCGATCGCTGGAGTTGTCGTATGCATCGGTGTCGCTGAAGAGAGATATTTGCTGAAGATAATCGACCAATGAAGGCTCCTCTGTCTGCTGGTCATATTGCCCAACGGCGTTTATCAGCTCGTTGACGTTTTCCAGAGCGTTTTGGCCCTCGAGGCCGGCGGCACGGAGAGATTCAGCTAATCCCGATTCGGCAAAGACACGTTCGGCAAGCGGTGCGACTTTGCCGGCGATGTCTTTTTTGAACTGTTCGAGCATATTGGCAAAGACAGCGAGCTTTGCCTTTGCGGCCTTGGAAAGAGAGCCGATATGCTCTGTCTTCTTCAGCGCTTTAAAAAGATTGATTCCATTGCGGGCGGCATAAGAACGAACTCTATCTGTCGTTACCTTTCCTATACCGCGAGCGGGTGTGTTTATGATGCGCAACAGCGCGATTTCATCATCGGGGTTAACAAGGATTTTTAAATAGGCAAGCAGGTCGCGGATTTCTTTTCTCCTGTAGAATTCCACGCCCCGGACAACCTGATAGGGTATCTTATTCTGGACAAATGCTTCTTCGAGCACACGGCTCATAGCGTTAACACGATAAAACACAGCCATATCTTTGAGACAAAAGTCTTCTTTAGTCAGCTCTTTTATATGTTGGGCAACGGCCTGGGCCTCTTTGGTCTCATCCTCGAAGACAACTACGACGACATCCCCGGCAGGAGGCTTTGTCGGGATAAGCTTTTTTTCTTTTCGATTTCGGTTGAACGCAATCAAATTGTCGGCGGCCGCGAGGATGTTTGCGGTACTGCGAAAATTCTCTTCGAGTTTGACAATTGTGGCATTGGGCCAATCTTTTTCAAAGGCCAATATGTTGCGGATGTCGGCCCCCCGCCAGCGGTAGATGGACTGGTCCGGGTCCCCTGTTGCGCAAATATTGTTGTGCTGTGAAACGAGGGCTTTAGCGATTTTATACTGGGCGTGATTCGTGTCCTGATATTCGTCGATTAACAGGAATTTGAAACGATTGCCAAGCTCGCGGCAAACATCGGGACAGTCTCCCAATAAAAAAGCCGTCTTCATCAGTAAATCGTCAAAATCCAGGCCGTTTCGTTCGCTCAGGATACTCTGATAGCCCAGATATATTCCAGCTAATGTCCTGGAGAAAAAATCGTCGGCGTTGTTCCTGAAAGATTCGGCGTCTATCAGCTTATTTTTCAGGGTGGAAATCGCATCGAGCATTCGGGCAGGAGAAAAGTTGGTCGTATCAAGTTCACAACCTTTGATGGCCAGTTTGATACATCTGGCCTGGTCGGTAGCGTCATAGACACTAAAGTTGGAGTTTATACCGGCTTTGTCTGCATATCGGCGAAGGATTCTGACACATAACGAGTGATAGGTGCTAATATGCGCACCGGCACAGGCACCAAGGCCAAATGCTCTTTGGCGCATCTCCTCGGCGGCTTTGTTTGTGAAAGTTATTGCGCAAATATTGTATGGCCGGACGCCTGAGTCTATAAGCGCTGCGATGCGATATGTGATTACGCGGGTTTTACCGCTGCCAGGCCCGGCAAGAACAAGCAACGGCCCTTGAACGTGAAAGACAGCGTTTCTTTGCGAAGGGGTCAATTGTTGCAAAAGTGTATCGTCCATAACTGAGACCGGCCGCCCCGCACCGGTCAGGCGTGAACTAAGGACTTGTAAATAAATTATCTTCCATTTTTGGCTGACTGCGGCTTCGGCCGGCGGTGTCAGCAAAACTCGGACTACCAACCAGTAGTCCTGCGTTTTGCTTCCTT
>CAYTND010000423.1:0-2442 GCA_964438965.1 uncultured Pirellulales bacterium | reverse complement strand
ACATAGCCGCGATGCCGAAGGCATATCCTGATAGATGGGCGTCGTAGGCAACCTGAGGTGTGTATCGGGCGATTACATTATCGATTAGAATCATCTTAAAGGCGATAAAATATAATGCCGGCACTTCCATTACGCCAATGAAGAAGAACCAATACAGGACGGTTACCAGGGTCTGAGGGAACAACACTAAGTAAGCGCCGGTTACCGCAGCAACGGCTCCACTGGCTCCAAGAGTGGGTACATTTGAGGAAGAATGCAAAACTGTATGACCTATACCGCTGAACACCGCGCCAGCCAAATAAAAACTCAGATACCCGATGTTGCCGAGCTTGTCGTTGACATTATTACCGAAGAGATACAAAAAGAACATATTACCGATAATATGCATAAAACCGCCGTGCAAAAAGGCGTAACTTACGAACTGCCACAGTTGCGGCCGAACTGCGGTGAGCATAAATTGATGCACCCAGGGACGAAATTCCAGATTACCTGTAATGGGGTGTGTTTGGTATTCCAGAAAAAAAATGAGCGCATTGACAGCTATCAGCGCATAATTCGTGTATGGTGTCCGTCTCGGCAAAATACTTGTCCGATAAGGTAGTATTATCATAGCTCAACCACGGGTTTAGTACAAGACTTTTGCAAAACTTCAGTTAGTAGAATGATTAAAATCAAAGGATGGCTTATTGTAATTGCAAAAAGCAGCGATGACAAGACATAAAAAAAGGACGGCAGCCGCCGTCCTTTCCTGGAAAATTGGGTGTTATGAACGTTTTCCTACCCTGCGGAAAACATCAAAGGTCAGTCATTATTTAGCCAACCGGTTTCCCCCCCAGCCAGCAGGTCTTGTTCTCTAATAAAAATATAGAAACAAAACCATACAAAGCCAAACATTCCGGCAAAAAAGACTTTATTTTTTCTCAGATTGTTGTTAATCAATTACTCAAAGCAAGGTAAAAATTGGCTGGGATAATAGCAGGTATGAAAAAAGCAAGACGATGTATTGTAACCGGTTTGTTTTGTCTGGCTGCTGTGGCAATTGCAGCCGGTGCCCAGGGCCGAAAGGACCCAACTGAGGTCATCTCGTGGAAGCGTTGTCTGGGCCAGAGGCCCGGATTTTACGCCACCGGCGAGGCCGTCCGCATTGCCGATAATGTTATTCTGTACCAGCGCGACACCGGTGGCTGGTCAAAGAACGTTGATATGGCCCGTGTCCTCAGCGAGCAGGACAAGGCCAAATTACGCAAGGCTAAGAACAAGAAAGATTCCACACTTGACAACGGGGCCACGCATACGCAGATACGATATTTAGCTAAGGTCTATTACGCCACTCGGCTTGAGCGTTTCAGGCAGGCTATGCTCAGGGGAATCGATTACCTGCTCGAGGCTCAGTACGCCAACGGGGGCTGGCCGCAGTTCTACCCAGGGCTGCGTGGCTACAGTAAGTTCATTACGTTCAATGACGGCGCTATGATTGGTGCTATGAGCGTCCTTCGTGACATTGCCGAGAAAAAGCCTGAGTATGCTTTTGTTGATGAAGTCCGTCGGCAAAAGGCCAACAACGCTGTTCAGAAAGGTATTGAGTGCATCCTGAAGTGCCAAATAATCGTGAATGGTAAGAAAACGGCATGGTGCGCTCAACATGACGAGAAGACCTTCATCGCGAGAAAGGCTCGTAGTTACGAGTTACCCTCGATTAGCGGTTCTGAGTCTGTTGGTGTTGTCAGGTTTCTGATGAGCATCGACAACCCTGCCCCGGAAATTATCGAGGCCGTTCAAAGTGCCGTCGCCTGGTTCGACCACGTTAAGCTCGCCGGCATCCGCCAAGTCAACAAGCCGGACAACTCCATGGAGAGGGGCTACGATAAAGTTATTGTAAAGGACCCGACAGCCCCGCCAATATGGGCGCGCTTTTATCAGATTGGAACCAACCGGCCAATCTTCTGCGGACGCGACGGCAAGATTAAATACCGCCTGGCCGAGATTGAACACGAACGGCGCACAGGTTACAGTTGGTACAGCTACGGGCCGGCTGGACTGCTGGATAAGGACTACCCGGCCTGGCAAAAAAAGTGGGCACCGGAAAAGGACTTACTTAGTAAATGAACAAAGATGTAATAAAAAAACGCATCGAGGCAATTCGCCGCGAGCTGAATAAAAAGAAGATAAATTGCCTTATAGCAACAAAGCCGGCCAACGTAACTTACACGACCGGCTTTTTAGGCGACGATAGCTGGGCGGCAATTACCAAAGGCAACGTCTATCTTCTGACCGACAGCAGATATACCGAACAGGCACAAAGCGAATGTCCTTATTGCACAATAATTGAGCGCTCTGATTCCTTAGCTGAATTGGTTTCTAAACTGGTAAAAAAACTAAAATCAGTACGAACAGTAACTGTTGAAAAGACAACCTCGCTGGCGGATTTTGAAGCATTGAAAA
>CAYTND010000422.1:0-2459 GCA_964438965.1 uncultured Pirellulales bacterium | reverse complement strand
CAGATAACAAAGGCTATCTGGAGTATTTTACATTCCGGGGGCCAAAAAACAAGTCGTTTTTCTTGTTCCTCGACTTAATGACTCTGTACGCACAAATTATCACCTGCGCCTGCGTTACCCCCTTTGCTGTTTGTGACACCTGTGCCTGCGTTACCGACAGGTGCAGGCAGGTGATTTGAGTTTAGTGTGTGGGTCTGGGGACGTTATAGATATTTAAACCGGTTAGGCGTTCTACTTTTGTCGGTATTATCGTGCTGGAAAGACATGCAACACTGAAACAAGTGATAACGCCGATAGCACCGTATAACAGACTATTAAGATCCGTTGCTAATTTCACATACAACAACATGCCTATACTCGCAACAGCCCCAATCCACGCGTGAGCGGCACCAACCCTTTGCGTGAAGATACCGAGCATAAACAAGCCGGCGAGGGTCCCTCCCAGCAGTCCCATTATCCCAAGAAAAAAGTCCCAGAGGTAACGGATTTCAATACTGGCCAGCAACATAGCAGTTGCTGTGCCGGATATGCCCAGAGCTATAGTCAGACATCTTGCAAAAAGAAGATATTTACTTTCAGAAAGGTGCGGAATAAATCGTCGAATAAAGTCTGTCGTTACTGCGGTTGAAATCGAGTGCATGCTACTATCGAGCGTGGACATGGCGGCTGCGAATATACCGGCAATAACAAGCCCGGCTAAACCAGGTGGCATCTGCCGAGCAATGAACAGGGCGAATATCTGGTCGGTCTTTTCGAGAGGAACTAAACGCTGCGGGTTGGCTTTGTAGAAGACAAATAGTCCCGTGCCAACTAACAAGAACAGCACACCTGCGAAGATGGCCAGGAAGCCGTTGAGCCAGATGGCCTTGGCTGCCTGCCTCTCATCCGGCGTAGTTAGGTAACGCTGGATGACCGCCTGGTCAGTCGTGTACGGCACCAGGGAATTAGTGAAGATGGCCCCGAGTATGACTACGATTAGAGCATCTGAAGTCCAGTCCCAATTTAGATGCGCAAGATTGAACTTTCGGTTCTCGATGGCAACAGAGACAAGTTCGCTAAAACCTCCGTCCAAATTCCCTACGATAATCCCCAATGCGACAAATGCTCCACCTATCAGAACGACTGCCTGCAGGACGTCCGTCCAGATTACGGCTTCAATGCCACCGAGGACAGTATAGACTGTGCTCAAAATACCCATCATGGCAATGCATAAATAGACATTCAAACCTGTTACGGCTGACAAGGCTAAGGCTGGGAGCAGGACAACGATTCCCATTCGACCTAATTGAAATGTCACAAACGATAGGCTGCCAAACAGTCGAATGCTTACGTTAAAGCGCTTCTCCAGATACTCGTAAGCAGTTGTGATGTTGAGCCGCCGGAAGAAGGGAAGATATAAGTAAATAACGAAAGGGGCTATAGCAAATATTCCTATATTCAATATCAACAGTGTCCAATCGGTAGCATAGGACCTTGCGGGCATGGCCAAGTAAGTAATCGCGCTTAATTGAGTACCAAAAATACTCAAGCCCGCCGCCCACCAGGGAATTCGCCTGCCGGCCAAAAAGAAATCATCGGTTGATCTTCCCCGCTTGGCAAAGTAGAAACCCATAGCAACCAATACTGTCAGATAGGCTCCCAGGACTACGTAATTCACTGGCCCGAAACTCCCTGCTATAGCAGTTGGTTCAGCCCGGAATACATTTGGCGTATCCGCCTGGGGCGGAGCAGGCTTAGCCTCGCCGGTGGGGACTACATATCGTCCCTTCCACTTGATTATAGTCGTAGTTACTGGTGGCCAAGTCCCTGCGATTTGCGCCCGCACTCGCGTAACCCCCGTTCTTGCTTTTGCAAGTCCGCAGGATGGCCAGGCGCAAAGGCACGAGGGTGCGAGCGACAAGACCAAAAAAACCACCAAAAGCAGGTTTCTCGTTTCTCGATTCTCGACCCAGCAGCGCTGGGTTCCGATCAAAACCCGCCGTTGGCGGGTCGATCCTCGTCGGGTATCGAGTATCCAGCATCGAGTATCGAAATGTTCGGTCTTATTCATCGGTCAAGCTGTTGTTTTACTCCATTGACCACGTTCCGGAGCTTGCCCGCAAGGAATGAGGCCACATTATCGACGACCACCTGGAGCAATCTTTGGCGTGCTGCATGGGTGGCCCAGGCAATGTGCGGAGTGATGTAGCAATTCCTGGCTTTCAAAAGCGGGGTATTCTTACCGGGGGGCTCTTCGGACAGCACATCCAGCCCGGCACCGGCAATCCTCTCATTATTCAATGCTTCGGCTAAAGCTTGCTCATCTACTAACGGCCCGCGACTCGTATTGATGAGAAAAGCAGTCTTTTTCATCAAGGCCAGATGCCGCTCATTGACGAGATTTTCGGTTTTTGGCGTCAGCGGACAATGCAAACTGATGACGTCGGCAAGCCGAAAGACATCCTCCAGCTTCACCATCT
>CAYTND010000421.1:0-2460 GCA_964438965.1 uncultured Pirellulales bacterium | reverse complement strand
GAGACAGATCACCGTGGGTCAGCGCCCCCATCGACGTCCAGCCTTCAGGAACGAGCCGTGCCTGAACCCGGGCATAGCTCTTCGCTTATCTATGCCGGTAAATTTTTCCAGCAGCCATTTGAATACCGGTAGCCGCATTACAAAATTCGATAGAGGTGAAAAAACGCTGCCTGATATACTCAGGTAGCGATTATGACTTAGGACAAGCTCCGTCCGCCGCAAACCCCTGCGTTTGACGTACCAAGCTCTGGCTGCTATCATCAGCTTGGAAATATCAACCCCTGACGGACATTGCAGCAGACAGGCCTTGCAATTGACGCACAAATCCAGAAACTTTCTAAACTCCGGCGATTCAAAGTCTTTTTCATCTAACCGTCCTGTCGCCCAGAAATGCAGTATATTAACCTTCGCCCGCGAGCTGCCCAATTCCTCACCCATCGCCCTAAATACCGGACACATCCGCAAATCCGGCTCGCGGCTTCGGCAAAGACCACATCCGTAACATTGCTCCAGTTCGAGGGCAAGCTCACCTTCTCCAAAAAGCAAATCCGTTTTAACTCTTTCCGGTAAAACCTTATATTCAGCCCGCAGGTTCTTAACCATAACATCAGCATCAGGGTTGATGATTTTGCCCGGATTCATCAGACCATCAGGGTCGAATATATTCTTGATTTTGCACAGCAATTCATAATACTCATCACCGTATTGGGCTCGCACGAAGGGTGCTCTTACCAGGCCGTCTGCGTGTTCGCCGCTTATCGTGCCGCCTAACGACCAGACAAGTGAAAAAACATCATTCGCCATTGCCCTCATTTTTTCTACTTCAGCCGGGTCGCTCAAGTCCAGAGACGGCCGCACATGCAGCTCACCATCGCCGGCGTGACCATAAAAACACATCGTGATATCATAACGCTTTCCTATTTCCTTCAGTCCCGAAATGTATTCACCAAGCCGAGTATTCTCGACAGAAGTATCTTCCATAAATTCCGTCGGATGTTTATTCCCCCTTTTCCTGTGAACCAATGGCCCGGCGTCTTTTCTCGACTTCCACAGCCGCTCCTGCGCTTTCGGCTCCAAAAAAATACTCCGTCCGCTCGCTATTGCGCCAAGAAGCCTATCGGTTTTTTCTATTTTCTCTTTCACCTGCTCCTGCGTTTTGCCGGTATGCTCAACCAAAAGAACAGCAGCGGCACCGGCGGGTAAGACGTCACGATATTCCGGCAGGGCTTCAAACGCCATATCGATTAAGGTCTTATCCATCAGCTCACAGGCCGAGGCGCCGTTATCAACAATAATCGGCACCGCCTGTGCCATTTTTTCAAGCGTATCGAACTCAAGCTGCAGCAGACCTTTCGCCGCCGGGGCAACGACGGTCCTGAGCGTGAGCCTGGTAAAAATAGCTAACGTTCCTTCGGAGCCTGTTAGCAATCGGGCCAAATCAATCCTGCCGTTATGACAAATCCCCGCAATGTTATAGCCGCTTCGGTTTCGCCTGGTTTTGGGTAGTGCTTTTTTGATGACTGCTTCTTTGTCTGCGAGGAGGGACAAACATTCTCTTGCAATCAAGGCGACTTTATCGCGCTGTGTCTTCTCCGGGTCAAAATCATTTTTGAATTCGACCACACTACCGTCAGCCAGAACTGCTTCGAGGCTTTCCACATAGTCAGCAATAAAACCATATTCAAGAGAGTGGGCACCGGTTGAATTATTGGCAACGCACCCGCCTACTACCGCCCGGTTAGCGCTCGACGGGTCGGGTCCGATTTTCCTGCCGAACTTAGCCAGATGCTTATTCAAATCGTCCAGTACAACCCCCGGCTCACAAACTACCGTCTTGCCTGCGTCTCTGACATCAATAATCCTGTTCATATACCGTGTCATATCAAAGACTATACCGCTGCACAGCGACTCACCCGCCAGCCCGCTGCCTGCACCGCGAGCAACCACCGGTATAGCCTTGTCGCGGGCATATTCGACAACGATAATCACATCGCCGAGATCACGCGGTGCAACGATACATTTGGGGACAATTCTGTAAATGCTCGCATCGGTGCTGTACGCAGCCCTGTGCAGTATATCAGCAAAAACATCTCCCTGCACAACTTTAGCCAAATCAGATGCAATCTGCTCCGGTCCCTCGCCCATCGGTTCTTCTATGTCCTTACGCACTTTTGTTCTTCCTGACTATTACTCGAAATCACGAGGCAGGAACTGGGCTTGGGAAATGGTTCCGCTCATCCGCAGGACTGCAAGGTCGTCTTCGCTGACCTGTCCCTTGATGAACTGTTGAACGACAGGATGGGGATGGTTATGAATATTGTCGGTATCGCCGTCGGCAATAATTTTTCCGTTATGCAGCATAATGATACGGTCTGCTATCTTATAGGAGCTTGTCATATCGTGGGCACCAACCACTGTTGTTACGCCAAGCTCTTTTTGCAGCCTCAAAATAAGCTCGTT
>CAYTND010000420.1:0-2493 GCA_964438965.1 uncultured Pirellulales bacterium | reverse complement strand
GAGGTAGAAATAATGAAGAATAAATATTATCCAAACTTGTTTAGTCCGATTCAGATCGGCAATATGACAATCTCCAACCGAGTTGCAATGGTGCCGACAGACATAAGCTCGGCCAATGCGGATGGCTCTGTAAACCACAGGGTCATCACTTATCATGAGCAAATTGCCAAGGGAGGTTGTGGCTTTATCATTGTCGGTGCGACCACACCTGATAAAGCGACCGGCAGGCCGACAGTAACCTGTGTTGCCGCGGACGAAGACCCCTTGATTCCAGGGCTTGCTCACCTTGCTGAGGCGATGCATCGTCACGGAGCGAAATGCGCCGTCCAGATTCAGCATCCGGGTCGCCAGGCGGCCTGGCCCCGTAAAAACCTTATGTCCGCCAGTGACCATGTGCTGGATGTTCCAGGCTCTGCCGGCCATGAGGTCATATATGCCGAGAGCATTGCCCAGGGCAAATCGGTACGTGCTATGACAGTCGAGGAAATATACGACCTGATTGAGAAGTTCGGTGAAGCTGCCTGGCGGGTGCAGCAGGCGGGTTTTGATTCCGTGGAGCTTCATGCCGCCCATGGCTACCTGATCGCACAATTTATGAGCCCATTCGTGAACAAGCGAAATGACCGTTTCGGCGGGAGTTTTATCAACAGGATGCGTTTCACGATGGAGATTATTGATCGGATTCAAATGAAATGCGGAAAGGCCTTTCCTCTCGGTATTCGCTATTCGGGCGATGAATGGATAGAAGGAGGACGGACACTCGATGAAACCGTTAGGGTGGCCAAGCTTATGGAAGAAATGGGTTTGGCCTACGTTGATATCAGTGCAGGGATTTTTGAGTCGCCCGCAGCAGTAATGGACCCGATGTATTATCCCGAAGGATGGAATACGTACACGGCCCAGGAGGTTAAGAAACACGTCAAGATTCCCGTCATCACCAGCCATTCTTTGAGGAATCCGGATTACTGTGAGAAGATATTGGCCCAGGGCAAGGCGGATATGGTCGGGATGTGCCGGCAGTTGATAGCTGATCCCTACTGGGCAAACAAGGCCGGGGCCGGCAAGAAGCAGGAGATACGACGGTGCATTTCCTGCCTTGTTGGTTGCTGGCAGGAATCGCTGATGATTAGGCGTGACATGCGATGTGCGATTAACCCGGCTATTGGTGATGAGCGGTTCATTCATCTGCAGCCTGCTAAGAAATCCTGCGATATTGCGGCCATAGGAGGCGGGCCCGCAGGGATGGAGGCGGCCCGAATCTCGGCACTGCGCGGACACAAAGTCACGATTTTTGAGAGAACCGGTGAGCTTGGCGGTGCAATGCTGTGTTGTTGCACTGTGCCGGGGAAGAACAAAATGCGGTGGTATGCCGATTGGCTCAGGCAGCAGATAGATAAACTCGGTATCGAAGTGAAATATCGTACTGAGCCAAAAGTTAAGGACTTGAAGGGATTCGACGTTGTTTTGCTCGCGGCAGGAGGCAGAGTATCAAAGCCCGACATTCCTGGAATCGACCTGCCTTTTGTTACCACGTTTGAAGATGTTCTGCGGTGCAAGAATACGAAGTGTGAGTACTACCCGGATGGTAAGGCAGAGCCTGCCGAATGTGGTGATAACGTGCTAATCTGGGGCGACCACTTCGGCGCCGCCGACACTGCCGAGAGGCTCGGTTGTGCCGGTAAGAAGGTTACGATTGTTACTGAGAATCACGACTTCGCCGAATGGATGGAGCCGTGCCATCGGGATGTAATGCTCAAGCGCTTTGCGTGCGGCAATGGCGAGGGGCTAAAGAGCAAGACTTACAAATGCCCTGTCAGAATTATCCCTGATTCTTCGGTCCTGGAGATCAAGAAAGGCGGTAAGGTCATTATCGTCAGTAGTACCTTTGAACGCTTTGAAGTGAAGGTTGACACGGTCGTCCTTGCCAAAGTCGAACCTAATGACGGTGCATACCAGGGCCTTCTAAAGGCAGGTCTTACCGTGGTCAGGATTGGCGATGCGAAGAAAGTCAGAAACGTACGGGGAGCGGTGACGGACGGTGCGAATGCTGGGCTTACGATAGAAGAAGGTGTAACGCTAAACGCCAACAACGAGCTTATCTCGAATCTGCCGACCGGCATTGATTTGTCATAACGCCGATGAGCAATGGTTCGACAAGCTCACCATCCCGAGCAAAGTCGAGGGAATGTAAGGAATCAGAGATATGGAAAGAATTAAGGTCGGTGTCATAGGCACGGGTTTCATTGGCCCGGCTCACATCGAGGCGTTGAGGCGTTTGGGCAATATCGATGTTGTCGCTTTGGCAGAATGCTCCGACGACGTTGCCAGGTCAAAGGCCGAAACGCTCGGCATTGACCGGTATTACGGCGATTACAGAGAGCTTCTGAAAGACGGCCGGATTCAGTCTGTTCACATCTGCTCACCGAATTACCTGCATTACGAAATGGCTAAAGCGGCTCTGGGGGCAGGCAAGCACGTTATTTGCGAAAAGCC
>CAYTND010000419.1:0-2499 GCA_964438965.1 uncultured Pirellulales bacterium | reverse complement strand
CTTGTCCTCGCTCAGCCAAAAACGAAACCTAATTTCTTTACCAGTCCTAAGTTTGCCCCGTGCTTCTGTGTTCATCGACGTTTCTTGAGTGTTACGCTGATACCGCCGGCATCTTTATGCAGGAATATGGTTTCCAGGTCAGGATTGTTGGTAACGGCCTTGAGATAGTCCTGCATTTCCGATGCAAGGTCGGTAGTGTTATGGGCCAGAATTAGTCCGCCCGGACGCACTAAGGGCAGGAGCTTGTTGAGATAGTCGAAGTAGCCGGCCTTGTCCGCATCAATGAAAAGAATATCAATAGGTCCTTTTAGCCGGGTAACTGTCTTGTGGGCGTCGCCCTCGACGATGGTAACGAGATGACTAACACCGGCGTTTTTGAAGTTTTTGCGGGCCAGCGAAATACGGTAAGGGTCGATTTCGTGAGTGCTCAGCTTGCCGCCGGTCGTTCGCAGAGCCAGGCAAAACCACAGCGCCGAGTAGCCATTTGATGTGCCTATCTCTACGACGTGTTTGGCGCCGGCCGCTGCCGTGAGAACCCACAGTAATCTGCCTTCTTCCGGTGTAATGTTCCACATTGCATAGCGCCTATTTTTGGACATATCCTCAAGAACACTTAGGATTTTTGCCTCTTCCTTTACATTTGTGGACGAGCTGTCCCTGGCCGACTTGTCCGCATCTGCCCAGCTCACAGCCGCTACTATCAATGCTGCTGCCGCACAGGCTGCCACTAATAAACATTTTTTATTTGTTGTCATTGTGCTTGCCTCCGTCTATGGTCACCAACTTTTCGGGATGAGAGCCTAATTTCTGTAATATTATACCACCTACAATGAAGATTAGGCCTATTATTGTTGAGGGGAAAATCTTTTCGTTAACTACAAAAGAAATCACCACAAGAGAAAAGAATGGAGCTAAGTAAACTAAACTTGCTACATGCGCGGTTGTCCTGGATAATTTTAATGCCTTTAGCCAGAGCAGGAAAGTAATCCCCATCTCAAACAAACCAATATAAACCGCTCCAAGAATACCTTTAAGGTCCGGGATATCTATTTTTGCAAAAAGTAAAATCGACACAAATATAAAGACGGACCCGAACATAAAATTGAGGAACAATCTAACCGCCTCATCATGTTTGTCCCTTACGTTATAAATCCAGAATAACGACCAGATTATTGTGCTGCCCAGTGCCAGTAATACTCCGGCAGGATTGGTAAACTTAAATCCTAAAATATTTCCACGAGTTGCAATAATAAAAACACCCAAAAAGCTGATAGTTATTGCAAGAATGCTCTTTAGTTTGATTTTTTGCCTTAGCAAAGGTATCGACAACAAAACAAGTGTCATCGGCCAGAGCCAATTTATTGTCATAGCTTCCTGGGCGCTAAGTATTGAGTATGCGTTAAGTAAGACAAGATAGTAGAGAAACGGACTGAGAAAACCCATCACGGCGGAACGCAGATAATCGGTTTTCGAAAAAGCCTTGAGTAAATTTAACTTTTTCGAAAATAATAAGTGAATAAAAAGAGCGATAGTCGATACGAGCGAGGCATAAAACAGAAGATGCAAAATATGTAAATCTAAAACATCTGAATAATAAGGCAGCGATTTTTTGAAGGCGGAAGCGATGGTGGACCAAAACAAAACTGCAACGGCAGCATAAAGATAAGCCCTTTTTTGTTTTTCCATATTTTTATAGTATCGGACCGAATTGTAATATGCAACGAATCTTCCGGATGTTGTCATAGAGCAGATGTATCATAGCCTTTCTTTCCAAATCATCCTAAAACAGCATAATCGGACTGGGCTGGAGCGGTTCTCATTAGCTCAGAAATTTTCTGCTCATAGGTTGCTTTACTGCGACCGAGTGTGTTATAATTATGGCAGATAAGCAAACCAGAGACTCATTATATCTCTTTGAAAGAGAAGGGCAAAACGTCATGCACAAACAACACGGTTTTACGTTAATAGAGCTTTTGGTGGTGATTGCTATTATTGCATTGTTGATGGCAATATTGATGCCGGCACTCCAACGGGTGAAGAAACAAGCGCGGACGGTAACCTGTCAGGCGAGTCTTCACCAATGGACACTTATCTGGTCGATGTTCACCACAGACAGGGACGGCTATTTTCACCAAGGTCTCGGTGGAGAGAGCCAAACGAGCGAGGGCAGGTGGCCGGTCGTGATGCGGTCGGAGTACCGCGACCTGGATATGCGTCTTTGCCCGATGGCTACGAAACCTTTGTCGGAAGGAGGCCGCAATCCGTTCGCTGCCTGGGGTGTCTTTCAGGACGGCTCCTACGGCAGCTATGGCTTCAATGAGTGGCTGTGCAATCGAACCTCGAGCAGCAAAGCGAGCAACTACTACAGGCATGTCAATGTTAAGCCTGCGGATCGGATACCGGTTTTCCTCGATTGTTTTTGGTATGATGTCTGGCCGTTTCACATCAATGAGCCTCCTCTATATGACGGCGCCACGGAGAACCTCGCCGGCAGCAATG
>CAYTND010000418.1:0-2501 GCA_964438965.1 uncultured Pirellulales bacterium | reverse complement strand
ACTAATTGACCACTCCCTTTCAACTCGAAATATAATCCTTTGCCATCCGCCCTATTCAACATTGTTACCTGTTCAGGATCATCGATAGGGGCACGATAAGCCATTTCCGATACGAGCTTAATTGATTTGATATGAGGAAATACCTTTGTGAATTGTCTCTCTAATTGAACGAATCGATCACGGTCGAAACTCAATATCTCATCCAGGCATAAGGCTAAGCCGAAACCGTTAGGCTCCATCCTGAATCGCCTCTTGGAGTCAGGTGCAACTGGCAAAGCCATAAATCGGGGGTTCCAGTAGTAGTAATGCACGCCATCCAGCAGTTTTTGCACTCGTCTGAGTTTATCGCTATGAGGCGTAGACCACCCTGGATCATCCAGTTGGTGCTTTACCTCGGTTATGGTCGATTTACTGTCCAATTCGAAACGTTCCACTCCTATGACAAATTCCTTCATCATCACCGCTTGTCTGTCACGCATTCCAAACTGAACACTTATTCCATAACCAGTTATGGCATCGTCATCAAAATCCACCTCGATACTAACAGGTAAATCCGGATGTCCATTCCAGACAAGTTCTTTACCTTTCCATGATCCAAGAAACGCATGGGCCAGTGGGTGATCTACGCTTCGACATAAAGCAGCAATCACATCCAGTATGCTTGTCTTGCCTGAATCATTCGGACCAATCAAAACATGGATCGGCGTCAACTCTACTTCAATGTCTCGAAGTGCCTTAAAGTTCTTAACTCTTAATCTCTTAATCATCTCTTTTGCTCTTTGCAAAAAATATATGGATATTTATACAAACTATATCTCTTCGTTCCGCTATAATCTAAAAATACATTTCAGTTCTTATTATCATGAATATTACGGTTAATGTCAAACTTTATAGCATAAATTGTTCGGATTTCCGCAATCAAAAATGATTGGTAGGTTTTCCTGCCAGCGGGGAATTAAAGGCATCCGGTACTTTTTTGGCTCGTGGAACTGCTCCGGCGAGATACGATTCACGAGATACGCAAATCGATCATCCCCTTATTAACTCATCCACGAGATACGCTTCACGAGCCACGAGAATACATTCTAATAAGCAAATGTTTTGAATTTTTATTTTAGGTCATTTGCTCGCACCTGTGATTACGCGAGTACAGGTGAGTTTGTTTAGGATTTAGATATTAGAATTTCGGATTTTTCTTCACGCATCTACGATTTCGATGGTTTCCGGGTGGAGTCGTTTTAGTTCGGGGAGCTGGTTTCGGCCGAGCTTGGCGTCAATCAGAACGGAGCTGTCCTGGTATTGCTCATTTAAGATTTGGCCGTGCGCCCGCAGGAAGCTCTGGACCTTGCCGTTCGATTGACTGCTGGCGACCCGAAGCAGAAGCTCAGTGCCTCTGTACCTTGCAGCGACTGCTTCGTTTAATTTCTCCAGGCCATAGCCGGTCTTGGCTGATATACATACCGCATCGGGGAAAAGCGTTTGGAGCATCTCAAGGTCGCCGATTTTTCTGACAATATCGACTTTGTTTAACACTTCCAAAATCGGTTTCTGGCCGCAGCCAATCTCTTTCAAAACGTTATTTACAGATTCGATTTGCTTTAGCGTATCGGAATTGGCTACATCTATGATATGCAGGAGTAAATCCGCATTGACGGCCTCTTCGAGCGTCGCCTTGAACGAGGCGACCAATTGATGCGGTAAATTTTTCACAAAACCAACTGTGTCGCTGACCAGCACATCAGCGCCTCTTCTCGGCGTCCATTTTCTTGTTCGCGTGTCTAACGTTGCAAAGAGTCTGTCCTCGACAAGGACCCCCGCATCGGTAAGCGTGTTCAGGAGCGTGCTTTTACCCGCATTGGTATAGCCGACCAGGCAGATTTTGAACAATCCCTTTCGAGTGTTAATCTCGCGAATCCTGCGCTTGTCGATATTTACAAGTTCGCGTTTTAGTTCGGTGATTCTTTTGCTGACTAATCGCCGGTCGATTTCCAACTGCTGTTCGCCCGGGCCTCTGGTCCCTATACCGCCGACCGCACCGGCAGCGGTTGCTCCGCCTGCCCCCGCTACGCTGTCTAAGTGCGACCACATACGGGCCAACCGGGGATATGTATATTCCAACTGGGCCAACTCGACCTGTAGTTTGGCCTGTCTGGTCTTTGCCCTCGTGGCGAATATGTCTAAAATCAGATCGCTGCGGTCGAGCACCTTGATTTTGACAATCTCTTCAAGCTCACGAATCTGGGCGGGGGAAAGGTCATTATCAAATACCACAACGTCGGCCTTGAATCGCCTCACTCTGCCGGCAAGCTCGTCGGCTTTACCCTTGCCTATATAGGTGGCGGGATTTATCTTGCGGATTTTCTGCTGAAATCTGTCCACGACAACGGCGCCGGCACTTTCGGCTAAGGCCGTAAGTTCAGCCAAACCGTCCGGCCCACCGGGGGCGCGGAGGACAGCGGCGACCAGGATCGCCCGCTCTTTTTTTACTCTCAGAGTCTGAC
>CAYTND010000417.1:0-2506 GCA_964438965.1 uncultured Pirellulales bacterium | reverse complement strand
ACTCCTTTCGGAGAAATAGGAATTCCCAAGAGGGAAAGGTGCGTTATTTCTTGATTTTTACAGGCACCTTGGCTTTCTTTCTACCGAGGATTTCGTCGGCTTCTTCCCAGGTTTCAGGGGGCCATTGTCCGGCTGACTGCAGTTGCTTTAGATGGTCCAGCTCCTTGATGCTGATTATGGTTCTGCACTTTGGGAATTTGCCGCAGCCTAAGAAAGGGCCTTTTTTGCTCTGCCTGATTACCAGCTCACCGTCTTTGCACTTGTAGCACTTTATTCCGGTGGGTTCCGGCGGCGGCTTTGGCGGGAGGACGTTGCCTTGTTTGTCCAGTGTGAGGGTTGTTTTACAGTCCGGATAGCCGCTGCATCCGAGGAATGGGCCGAATCGGCCGTTTTTATGCATCATCGGCTTACCGCATAGAGGGCATTTATGCTCGCTTACCTTTTCCTCAAGCATATTACCTTCTTTGTCGCAGGGACAGGCAAATTTACATTCCGGATACGTCGAACAGCTCAGGAACTTACCGTTTTTGCCGAATCTGTAAGCAAGCTGCCGGCCGCACTTCGGACATTCATATTCGCTGGGGGTCATTTCGGCTTTGGCGTGTTTCATTTCTGCCTGCGCCGTATCGAGACTTTGCTTAAACGGGCTGTAGAAGTCGTTCAAAACACCAAGCCAATCCGCATGTTGTTCTTCAATCTTATCAAGCTGCTCTTCCATATAGCGTGTAAAGGCGATGTCCATTATCTTCGGGAAGTACTCGTTAAGTTTGTCCGTAACTACCTCGCCGAGGTCTGTGGCAAAGAATTTTTTGTCCGTTTTCTCGACGTAGCCCCGGTCTTGTATGGTGCTTATTATCGCGGCGTATGTGCTTGGTCTGCCGACACCTTCTTTTTCGAGTGTCTTTATCAGTCCGGCCTCGGTATATCGAGGCGGTGGTTTTGTGAAATGTTGCTCAGCCTTGATATCAACGGTCTCTAATTTTTGGCCGACTTCCGTTGCGGGCAACTGCTGTTCGTTTGACGATGTCAGCCAGATTTTAGTAAAGCCGTCAAAGACCAGCACCCGTCCTGCGCTTTTGTACCGGCATTGGCCCAGTGACGTCTGGGCCGCGATATTCAGATTTGTTACATTCCATTTGGCCGAGGTCATCTGGCAGGCTACAAAGCGGCGCCAGATAATGTCATAGAGTTTAAACTGCTGGTCAGTAAGAAACGGCTTTAAATCGGAGGGCGTAAAGTCAACGTCTGTCGGGCGGATGGCTTCATGTGCCTGCTGGGCGGCCTTTTTAGAGGCATAAACCTTCGGTTTGGCAGGAAGGTAATCCTGGCCAAGGTGCATACTGATATAATTTCGCACCTCTTTGACAGCTTCCTCCGACAGATGCGTGCTGTCCGTTCTCATATATGTAATAAGGCCCAGAGAACCCATCGAGCCTAAGTCAATGCCCTCATATAACTGCTGGGCCATGGCCATAGTTTTTTTCGCGGTAAAACTTAGCCGATTTGCCGCTGCCTGCTGTAAAGTCGAAGTTATAAAAGGAGCCGAAGAGTGCGAAAGGGTCTCCTTCTTTTCTATATCCGCTATCTTAAACTCCGCCTGCTTTAGGGCTTCAAATATTCGCTCGGCTTCTTCGGTCTTCGAGGCCTCGAACTTCTCATCATTAACCTTGTACAACTCCGCCTTAAAGGCATTGTGCTCAGTAAGCCATTTATTCTGCCTGGCGATTGTTGGAGGGTTGTCGTCTTGCGTTTTTGGCGTAACAAAATCAAGCCATTCCCGGCTGTAGCTGCTTTGCAGGTCGGTGGTGAACACCGCGGGTATAAGCCAGTATTCGACAGGCTCGAACCGGCGAATTTCCCTTTCTTTCTCGACGACCATTTTGACGGCCACGGACTGGACGCGGCCGGCCGACAAACCACGCGTAACTTTTTTCCACAGCAGCGGGCTTATCTGATAGCCGACAATTCTGTCGAGGATTCGCCTGGTTTGTTGAGCCATAACCTTGTCCATATTGAGCTTGCCCGGTTCGGCAAAGGCACGCTTTATGGTTGATTGAGTTATGGCATTGAATATTACGCGGTAGGTCTTTTCTTCGGGTACACCAAGAATTTGCGCAAGGTGCCAGGCAATCGCTTCGCCTTCACGGTCAAGGTCGGTGGCCAGAAACAGTTTATCGCATTTCTTTGCTGCTGCTTTTAACGATATTACGGTGCGTTTCTTGCCGGGCAATATATCATAAGTCGGCTCGAAATTATTTTCTATATCAACGTTGAGACCCTTTGAAGGCAAATCCCGTACGTGTCCCATCGAGGCCTTTACCTCAAAGTCCGGGCCAAGATACCTGTTTATGGTCTTTGCCTTGGCAGGCGATTCGACAATTACCAAAGATTTTTTAGATGAACTCGATTTTGCCATAAAGAGAACTCATATCTCATGAAAAGACTTTGCTTTACCTGAATCAAGTATACTTCACATTTCACTTTGTGGTTCACTAAACACGAATCA
>CAYTND010000416.1:0-2509 GCA_964438965.1 uncultured Pirellulales bacterium | reverse complement strand
CAGGGAAGAACTCTACAAAGAGGTTTGGAACGATACTATGAGTGAATTAGGCACGAGAACTACAGATATGCACATCGCCAAGTTGAGAAGTAAAATCGAGCGTGATTCAGCCGACCCGCAGATTATCAAAACCGTACGTGGCGCTGGATATAAATATGAAAATGCTCTGTAGAAAACATGCGACACTTGTCATTCTGAACGCAGCGCAGCGGAGTGAAGAATCTTTTTATGGCTCAAGAGACGAGATTCTTCGGCTTCGCCTCAGAATGACAACCCACGTTCTCTACAAAGCAAACTAACAACTGAAATGTACAGGCGACTAACTATTTTATCGTTGATAATTCTTGCCGCCCTATGTGGTTTGTCGGTGCTGGGCTACCACGCCGTTGAAAAATGGGCAGAGGGCCTGGAAGGTGCGCGTCTGGGCGAATTTGCCGAGGTGGCAGAGCAAATCAGGCAGGACGTCAAACGCAAACTTGACGATTTCATGCAGACTGAACAGAGCCGACCTTATACCGAGTATCAATACTACTATGTACCGGACAACGTCGCGCCTGGTCAACGGCAGGTGACTTTTTTGCGGTCTCCGCTGGCCGGTCGGCTGGATAACAACTTTGCCTGGGGCAACTTTCAAATCCAGCCGGACGGCAGCATCATCACTCCAAATGATGACATAGTGCAGAGGGAGGGCCCAACCGAGGACAACAAAAGTCTGTACGCTAAAGTGCTATTGAACCGCACAAACATAGGGACTAATCTGCTGCCCGTGCTAAATGGTGTGACGCCGGGTTCATTCAAGTTGAATGTTAATAGAGAGAGCGCTTTAACAAAGCCACTATCAGAGACACAGAAAAAAGAGCAGGTAGTTGCACAGAACGTTCAGAAAAGCAAACTCGCGAAGGGCGGAGGATCGAAGGGCCGGCAGGGAAAGGCTCTGCCCATCGAGAGTCTGCGGGCGCAGCAACAAGAAACTCAGATTATACAGCAACCGCGTCAGGCATTTATAAATAATACTATTATTGCAAACCAGGAGCTGCAGCAGCAGCGAGCAGGGGATTCCCGTAGAAGGCAGCAGAATGAGCGAATGGATTTAGCTCAACCGCAAGAGACAGGGCAGGAACAGACACCTCTGACACAAGCTGAAGAAATGGTTCAAACGATAGATAGAAATGCCGACCGGCAGTTGTCTGAGCAGAGAGAGCAAAGTGAGACAGTGCAGGTCAGGGTTGGAGGATTTGAGACAATAGTTACCGGCGGTGGGGATGCTCAGGAGTCCATATTCGGTGGACAGGTTTTCCTGCTGAGAAACGTACAAATCGAAGACAGGCACTTTCTGCAGGGATTCCAGCTCAATGAAAATAAGCTCATCGAGGAGGTCAAAGCCTCGGCGGCACAAGCCATATCTACACGAGAAGGTATGGGCTTTGAGCTGGTGAAAACACAATCCGTTGATTGGGTACCTAACGATGTAAATGAAGATGCCGCCTATACCGCGATACTCGATTTTAGCCTGGGTTATTTGGCATTAAATCTTATAGAAACAGACCCCGACCGGCTCGGCAGGCAAATAAGTTGGCTGCGAAATTGGTATTTCGGTATTATTACAGTCGTGCTTTTGGTGGTAACTCTGGGGCTGGCCAGCCTGTGGCGCAGTGCCGGAGTGCAGATAAGGCTGGCACAAAAAAAAGATGATTTTATATCGGCTGTCTCGCACGAGCTTAGAACCCCTCTGACTTCGATACGAATGTACTCCGAGATGCTGGAGAAGAACTGGGTCAAATCGGAGGACAAGCTCGCCGAATATTACAGGAATATGCGGCAGGAAAGCGAAAGACTTAGCCGGCTGATAGAGAACGTGCTGGACTTTTCACGCATCCAGAGGGGACGGAAAAAATATACGTTCAAAGCAGGTGATATAAACAAGTGCATTGCGGACGTGGTCGAAATGATGAGGCCTTATGCCGCCCAGAGAGGCTTTTCGATAAAAACAGAGCTTGGCCAAGTGGGGCAAATGGTTTTTGACGGCGATGCGGTTACGCAGATAGCTGTCAATCTGCTGGACAATGCGGTCAAATACGCACGTGATGCCGAAGACAAAACTATTACGGTCCGGACCGGAAGCGATGAGCGGTTTATCTTAATTGAAGTTGAGGACCACGGTCCCGGTGTCCCTCATCGGCAGCGAAAAAAGATATTCGAGCAGTTCTATCGCTCCGGAGCCGAATCCATACGTGAAACGACCGGAACGGGGCTTGGTCTTGCGCTGGTGAAAAAATTCGCCGAGGCACATAACGGTTTTGTAGAGATTATCAACGCCAAGCCGACCGGCGCGATATTCAGAGTGGCCTTAGCTGTCCAGGTGTAGCCACACGGCCTTTTTATTCAATAGACTTTTGTCTCATACTTAGGACTGGTAAAGAAATTAAGTTTCGTTTTTGGCTGAGCGAGGACAAAGCTGGCAAGGAAGCAAAACGCAGGCCTACTGGTTGGTAGTCCGAGTTTTGCTGAC
>CAYTND010000415.1:0-2513 GCA_964438965.1 uncultured Pirellulales bacterium | reverse complement strand
AATGGTGTAGAAGCCAGCAGATGAGGTAGACCTCCATCTTGAAAAAAGGATTTCATTGCCATCACCAGACCAATGAGGGCCACTTCCGTCCGAGGTAATCTGGTCAAGCAGATTACCGTCATTATCCATTAGCCATAGAGAAGAGGGCGCATCCATCCAGCTCGATGCACCTGTTATTACAATACGACTTTTACTAGGAGACCATTGAGCGCTGTGATATCCTCCACCTAGAAGTTTGCTCTCTTGATCAGGGCTCGCTATGATTTGAAATTCCGTCCCATCAGGTTTAATTGAGCAAATCTCGGATACGGAATCGTTGTACCTAATAAATAGAATGCGCTCATCTGTTGGCCCTCCTGTCGGCCCAACACCACTGTCCCCACATGAGCAGAGCAGAAGGGCAATAGAGAATACTATGCAAATGTAGAGCAATGTTTTGGTGTGATGACTCATGATAAACTCCTTACTGTTTCTCAAGAACAATCTTAGTTGGTCCCCACCAGCCTGACCAATCAGGTGTCTCCATCTGAGTGTTTTTTACTATAAACATCCAAGGATCATAATCAAAATAGCCAGTGTTTTTGAACCGTACGATATCAGCATTTTGCGTATAAGTTCCGCTGAAGTCTTCATCTACTGGTGCAAAATTAGAGCCAATATCGCCAGGTACAAGGATATGTCCCTCAAGTTCAAAATTGTCAAATAGCCTTACAGTGTGTAACGACCGGAAAAAATTCCCCACTTTATCCGGTTTAAAACGCCCCACCTATTTTGGACAGGACGTACATATCCATCAAACAGTTTTATAAAGAAGACGGTTTTTCCCGGTTTTAATCCACAATGTAATATTTAGGCGTCTACTTTGAGTTTACACGATAACTTGGTCCCTCTATTTCGATGATAATTCTGTGATGAGCCAGCCTGTCGATCATTGCACCGGCTAATGTTACGTCGTTGTTAAAGACCTTACCCCAATCGGCGAAGGGGCGGTTAGTCGTAATGACTACAGATCCCGTTTCATAGCGATTGGAAATAATCTGAAACAACAGATCGGCGCCTTGTTTTTCCACAGGCAGATATCCCAACTCATCAATAATTAAAAGATCAAACGATGCGTAACGTTTCATAAGCGTTAGAAATGAGTTATCGCTTAATGAAGCCGTCAGTTCATTTATAAGGTTCATTGCGGTGGTAAAGCGGCATTTATAATCATTTAAACAGCCCTGATAACACAGGGCTGATGCGATATGCGTTTTACCCACGCCCGGCGGACCTATTAAGATCACATTTTTATTTTCGTTAATAAGACTTAAATCAAAAAGTGTTTTAACCAGTTTAGCGTTGATTTTGTCCGGGAAAGAAAAATCGAAATTCTCTATGGTTTTTCTGACTTTAAGTTTGGATTGACGCAGCCGTCCGGCAATGCGTCTTTGGCGGCGATGATTTATTTCTTCTTCAAGCAGGCGCTCAATAAACTGAGCATAGGAAAAATTCTCACTTTCAGCCAGGCTTAGGTGTTCATGTATATTCTGTGATGAATAGACCAGATTCACTTTTTTTAATGACGCGGCTAATGTTTTAGCGCTCATTTACTATTTCCTTTCTTTGTAAGGTTGTCATAGTGTGCAAGGTTAGGCGCTTTGACCCGGATATTCATCAGCGCCTGTTTATCTGCAATCATCGGTTGCGGGCCCGTTTCGCTCTTTTCTGTGCTAAGCAGAATATTTTTTATGAATTCCCAGTGGAAGGCCCCAAACGATAAAGCCCGAACCAAAGCCCCTGCCACGGCTGTTTTGTCGAATATCTGTTCTAAAGATAGTATCTGGTTGATATGATAATGCACATTGATCTGGTTTTTCATAAGCCCTTTTAAATAGTCTTTAGCTTCCGGACAGAGAGATTTAAACCGTTCTATGGACTCACTTTGGCGTGCTCGTTTTTTAAATGCGTTTAAAGCGGCGTAATGAGCAGGATTTTTAATTGTCCGATGCTTATCATAACAGCGGGTGTGAACAGCGATAGTTTCCTTTTCACAGACCACTGTAATACGTTCTATATAGGCTTTGAAAATCAAAGGCTTGTTGTAATATTGCGATGGAATGCTGTAGCGATTAGCGTCGAAGTTAAAAAGGCAGTCTTTTCGTGCATTTAAAGGCCTGGGAAGAGGATAATCATAATCGGATGGCGGTAGAATTAAAAGGAAGTTTTTCTCTTCGTTTAACATATCAAAAGGTTTTTTACGGGTGGTAGAGTGAATCCGCTTGTTGGCGGTTTCCCGTAGCCAACGAGATGCTTCGACTTTTATCAGATCAAAATTTTCATAGTTTTCTCGAATGAGAAAGTTTTCCTTTACATAGCGTATGGCCCGTTCCACTTTGCCTTTTTCATTGCCACGGCGCACATTGCATACTTTGATTTTAAAACCGTAATACAAGGCAAAATCCGAGAAGCGTTCATTAAAGGTTATTTCTTTGCCATAGCGGAAGGATACAACGCTTTTTAAATTATCATAA
>CAYTND010000414.1:0-2515 GCA_964438965.1 uncultured Pirellulales bacterium | reverse complement strand
ATAGACATCGCCAAGCTCGGTTGGCAGATAGAAGTCCGGCTCACCAAGAAACACGCCGGGCATATGCGTATGGCCAACAAAGCAAATATGTTTGACCCGCTCGAACAGCAGCCGAACCTTCAGCGGATTAGTATAGACATCATCGGGGAAGATGTATTCATTAATCGGCCTTCTGGGCGAAGCGTGAACAAAATCTACTGTTACCGGCTTTGTTCCTAATTTGCTTTTGAGCGCCTGCCGCATCGGCAGCTCACCCAAAAAGCTCCAGCGTGTATCGCGGCACTGTTTTTCTTCTTCCAATTCCAGAACTTCCCGGCTCCAGAAGCTCGCCTGTTCTGCCCCGTAGTTGAAATTTGTCGGCTCATAGAAGACTGCATAATCATGATTGCCAAGGATGCACCACTTAGTCTTCTCTATAATCAGGTCGAGACATTCCTTGGGATTTGGCCCGTAGCCGACCACGTCACCGAGACAATAAATCGTTTTTATACCCCGTTTTTCAATGTCGGCCAGGACCGTTGTCAAGGCTTCGAGGTTCGAATGTATATCGCTTAGAACCGCAAACATACACGCCCTTAAGGGGCCCCCGCTTCGCGGGAACCAAATAAAATCAACTTTTCTTATACAGAAAACTGCTTAAATAACAAAAATACCGCAAAAATGCCAGAATATTTATGGGCTTTTGAAGAAAACACGATTTACATTGCGCAAGCTCGACAGATTCAAAAAAGACGGTTTTCTTTGGTCGTTGGTACTGTTATAATACCGTGTACAAAATACGATATCCGCCCGTGACGGACTTTTGTTTGGTGGATACACAATACGAGATACGATAATGGTAAGTATGACCCTTCTTGAAACTTGCGGGCTGGTAAAGAAATATTCCGGCCGAACCGTTGTTAACGAAGTATCCATTACTATCGAACAGCGCAGTATTGTTGGGCTTCTGGGCCGAAACGGGGCCGGCAAAACCACGTCCTTTAGAATGATTATGGGTATGATTACCCCAAACAGCGGCTCGGTCATTTTCGAAGGCCGGAACATCACGAAGCTGCAAATGTACAAACGCGCCCGCCTGGGCCTCGGATATCTTTCGCAGGAGCCCAGCATCTTTCAGCGCCTCAGTGTCCGCGACAATCTCTATGCGATTCTGGAAACGATGTCCATCACCAAGGCCCAGCGCAATCGCAAAGCCGATATGCTCATCGAGCGTTTCGCACTGACTGAGGTCGCTAACAGTCATGGAAGATTCCTCTCCGGCGGTGAGCGAAGAAAGCTTGAAATCGCCCGTGCTATGGTAACCGACCCTTCATTGATTCTTTTGGACGAACCGTTCAGCGGTGTTGACCCCATTGCCGTACAGGATTTGCAGCATGAGATCCGCCGGCTCGTCGCTTCCGGCGTCAGTATTCTCGTTACCGACCATAATGTCGAGAGAACGCTCGAAGTGGTCGATAAGGCCTATATTATCGACCACGGCAGGGTGATAGGAGCCGGCTCGCCCGCCGAAATCATCCGCAACGAAGTCGTCATAAAATCTTATCTCGGCAATACATTCACCGGCGACGAATTCGACGACAGATAGCAAATTGCAAAGTTATGGAATTAATCCACTACCACCTGTAAATCATTTTGTTATACTAATGGTGTGGAAATGAGCAAATTGCTCGTTTAAGAAGGAAATCAAATCATGGCGATTAAAAGAATAAAAGTATCTAACTTTAAAAGTTTTAAAGAAATAGATCTCGAACTTGGGAACTTCAACGTAATCATTGGTGCAAATGCTTCCGGTAAGTCAAACTTCACACAAATTTTCAAGTTTTTGATACATATAGAAGAAAATAGCTTGAACGATGCTATCTCTATGCACGGAGGTTTAGAATCATTGCGAAATCTTAAAATTGGTTCCGCCTCTGATTTCGAAATGCAAATCCAATCAGATTCAAAATTCGGTTGGGGAGCAGGTTCTCGGGCATTGAAAATATACGAAATTACCTATCAGTTCTCCCTAAGATTCGATAGGCCTGGAAATGGCTACAAAATATCGTCTGATAAATTAACACAAAAATTCGAAATCACGAGGTTGAAAACAGAAGAGAATGCGTTGTTCGAAGATGAGGACCTTGGCCGAGGGGAATTTACCGTCTGTAATTTGGACGGCAAACCGGAACTTTCCTTCAATCCTCCTGGAATAAAGGATTTACTTGAGGAAGAAGAAGTATTCCCCCCGCTGTCTTTCTTCCCCAAATTATTCGGCGAAGAAATCCCATCTGAGACTTTACTTATTAGAACACCGTACTCTATTATTCCCCCTTGGGAAAGCCTGTTTGGCGATATAGCTATTTATGATATCGATCCACATATAGCCAGGAATCCCGTTCAAATTACGGGCAAAGCGGAGTTGGCAGAGAACGGGGGGAATTTGGCCCTTGTTCTGGATAAATTAATCGAGGATAAAGACAAAAAGAGAAAATTTTGTAATCTGATGAAAGACCTGTTACCTTTCTTCGATGAC
>CAYTND010000413.1:0-2522 GCA_964438965.1 uncultured Pirellulales bacterium | reverse complement strand
GTGTGAGACAGCTTCGTTAACGATTTGGTGGTCTCGGATGTTGATTGCTGCGGCGCGGCCAACGTCAACGGCGGCAAAATTGTCAACGCCCATCGAGGCAAATTCACGTGCATACGGCAATGTGGCGTTGCACAGCGCCTGGCTGGATGTTCTGCTTACAGCCCCCGGAATGTTGGTGACACAATAATGCACCACGCCATCTACGACATAAGTCGGCTCATGATGAGTGGTCGGTTTGGATGTCTGGATACAGCCACCCTGGTCAATGCTGACGTCAACAATAACGCTGCCGTTTTTCATTTTGCCCAACAGCGAGCGGCTGATTAAAACCGGGGCCCGATCGCCCGGAACCAACACCGCCCCAATCACAAGATCAGCCTGTAACGCATAGCTTTCTACCGTGTGTGGGTCGCTGTAAATAGTCGTTACATTAGCGGGCATAACCTCATCAATGTACCGCAGCCGATCAAGGTCGATATCCATAATGGTAACGTTTGCGCCCATTCCGGCTGCCACTCGCGCAGCATTGGTACCAACGACCCCGCCGCCAAGTATCAACACATTGGCAGGGGAGACGCCGGCAAGACCACCGAGAAGAATGCCCTGGCCCATCATCGGCCGTTCCAGATATTTAGCGCCCTCCTGGATAGACATCCTGCCGGCTATCTCACTCATCGGTGTAAGCAACGGCAATTGGCCGTGAACATCTTTCAGCGTTTCGTAAGCCACCGCTGTGATTCCCGCTTCCAGGCATTTAACCGTAAGCTCGCGGGACGCGGCAAAATGAAAATAGCAGAAGACAATCTGTCCGGCGCCGAGTTTGACAATCTCCTCAGACTGAGGCTCTTTGACCTTGAGGAGCATATCTGCCCGGTTGTAAATCTCCGCAGATGTCTCTACAATTCGAGCACCGGCTGCCAAATACCTATCATCATCAAAGCCACTGGCCGAACCAGCGCCCCGCTCAATCAGTACTGTATGGCCATCCTGGGTAAGCAGTTCCGCCCCTACCGGCAACAAAGCCACACGGTATTCATCCGTTTTTGTCTCTTTGGGAACGCCAATAATCATCTCAACCCCCTTTTTAAAATTATTCCGCCTTGGTAACTGCTAATCTTTTATTCCGAGGTCGTTTTTGGTTAGTATGCTCTCGAATTTGTAGCCGGCCTGGGTGATATTTTCTTCGGCCCCCTGTTTGCGGTCGATTACGCAGACGATATTTTTAACGGTTGCGCCGGCCTCGGTGATAATCTTGGCGGCTTCGAGGACCTGGTCGCCGGTGGTGGCGATGTCCTCAACCAGCAAAACAACGTCGCCCGCCTTCAGGACGCCCTCAACCATTTTGCCGGTTCCGTAGCCCTTTTTGCTGTTGCGAATGATGACCCAGTTTTTGCCGGATTCCATAGCGGTAGCTGCGGCCAGGGCCACGCCGCCCAATTCGGCCCCGGCTATCAGGGTAACATCGTCGGTAATATATCCGGCGAATTCGGCGCCGAGGGCTTTGAGTATGTCAGGACAGGTCTCGAAAAGATATTTATCGAGATAGTACTTGCTGCGCTTGCCGCTGCGAAGGATAAAGTCGCCTTCAAGATAAGATGTTTCTTTTATACGTTTTATTAGTTCTTCTCTGGTCATTTTTCCCCTTATTCTGTAGAGGCCAAATAATATCAAGTACCAATTTGAATGTCATTCTGAGCGGAACGCAGTGGAGCGAAGAATCTCTTGCCTCGTGGGCCAGGTCCTTCGCTTCGCTCAGGATGACGCTAAATTTTAAGCGTTACTTTTCTGTTGAGCTGCCTGCGGTATTTTCTGCAGAGCGGCGTTACGATATCTCTTATGAATTCATCGACCTGCTGTGGTGCTCTGCCGATATAATGTTTCGGGTCTAATACTTTTTCAAAATCTATTTTTCTGAAAGCAATATCTGCTTTTAGCCGGTTAATCAAGTCATTGGGCCTGCCGAACTTCTTAACCTGCGCAGCGGCGGCGTGTGAATGCAGCCTTATTTTCTCGTGCAGCTCCTGTCTGTTTCCGCCGGCCTTGACCGCTGCCATCAGGATATTTTCAGTAGCCATAAAAGGCAGCTCCGCTGCAACGCGAGCCGCCATCACCCTCGGATAGATAACAAGCCCGCCTGTAACGTTGATAAGGATTTGCAAAATCCCATCCACAGCCAAAAACGTTTCCGGAATGACCACCCTTCTGTTGGCTGAATCATCGAGAGTTCTCTCAAGCCACTGCTCTGCGGCGGTCATTTGCGGGCTGGAAGCCAGGCTTAATACCAATCTGCTAAGGGCTGTTGCCCTCTCGCAGCGCATCGGATTTCTTTTATAAGCCATCGCTGAAGAGCCGATTTGCGTCTTTTCAAAGGGTTCCTCAATCTCTTTTAAGTTTGCAAGCAGCCGAATATCATTGCACATCTTGTGTGCTGATTGTGCAATTGAAGCTAAAGTATTGACGATGAGGACATCGATTTTTCGCTGATACGTCTGGCCGGTTACGGCGCAGGTTTTTTTGAAGCC
>CAYTND010000412.1:0-2522 GCA_964438965.1 uncultured Pirellulales bacterium | reverse complement strand
GGGGCGGGAACGGTGAGCTTCTACTGGAAGGTATCTTCTGAGAGCGGTTATGACTATCTGGAGTTTTACATTGACGGCGAGCTGCAGAACCAAATTAGTGGAACAGAGGACTGGCACCAGATTATGTACACGCTCTCTTTGGGTTCACACACGTTGGAATGGCGATACGTAAAGGATTATAGTGTAAGTCAAGGAGACGACTGCGGCTGGGTAGACAAGATGGAATCAATGCTGGTAGAAATAAAGTAACGTTCGTTTCGTCGGGCTAATAATTAGTCGCTTTGTTTTTGTTTTGCGTAAGCGGCGACGATTTGCTGCTGGACGTTGGGCGGTACTACTTCATAATGGCTGAGTGTCATCGAGTAACTACCGCGTCCGCCGGTAACACTTTTTAACTGGCTGTTATATTGTGTAACTTCCGATAACGGCACCTGTGCTTTAACGACAATATAATTGCCGGGCAGCATATCCTGCCCGAGCACTCTGCCTCGTTTGGAGGCGAGGTCGCCGGCGATATCGCCCATATTCTCGGCGGGAACTGTAACTTCAATATTGACTATCGGCTCAAGCAAGACGGCTTTTGCCTTTTGAACGGCGTCGGTGAATGCGCCCTTGCCCGCAGCGCGGAACGCTACTTCCTTTGAATCGACTGGATGGTGTTTGCCGTCATAAACAGAAACTGAAATGTCCTGTAATGGAAACCCCGCTACGACGCCATTCTGCATTACCTCATTAATACCCTTAGCAACCGCCGGCTCATATTGGCCTGGAATTGAAGCGCCGAAAATATCCCAGCTAAACTGCAGCGGCGGGTCGGCATTGCGCTCGGCCGGCTCGACGCGAAGATAGACTTCGCCGAATTGTCCTGCTCCGCCGCTCTGCTTTTTATGGCGGTAATGGCCCTCGGCTTTAGCGGTAATTGTCTCACGGTAAGGAATCTTCGGCTCCTTTGTAGTTATCGACAGTTTAAAGCGGTTTTTCATCTTCTCGATCATTATCCGCAGATGCAAATCGCCAAGTCCGCTGGCAACCAATTCCTTTGTCTGGGTATCTCTGCTAATCTTGAAGCAGGGGTCTTCTTCACAAAGTTTGTCAAGTGCGGTACCGATTTTCTGTTCATCTCCTCTTGTAGCCGGCTCAAGTGCCAATGAAAACATCGGTTCGGGCACAGCGGGCAGCTCGAATTTGCCTGATACTTTGCCGTCGTGTATAAGGTCGCCGATTTTCAGCTCTTCAATTTTGGCCAGGGTTATGATATCGCCGGCTATGCCTACATCGATTTCATTGTTTTCACCGCCTTGTGGTTTTAAGATATGGCCCGGGCGAATGCTTTTTTTCTCGTCATTTCTCAATAGATTAGTCTCTGGTTTAATGGTGCCGCTGAAGATGCGAATTGTAGAGTACTTCATATTTGAACGTGGGTCGAAGCCAACGCGAAAGACCAGTCCGGCCAGCGGGCCTGCAGGGTCGGCGGCAAGCTCCATTACATTGTCGCCGTCTTTGAGCTGAACGGGCTTTGCCTGACGGGGCGACGGGGTGTATTTTACAATAATATCCAGAAGCTCTTGTACGCCGATTTCTCTGCGGGCATCGGTGAAAACTATCGGTATAATTGTGCTGGCTTTTAAGGCCTCTACGAAGACCGAAGCTATTTTTTCAGCGGATATTTCTTCTGAAGCCAGGTAGCTTTCCATAAGGTCGTCGTCAGCCTCGATGACACTTTCGATTAGCTCGGTATGGGCATGGGCCACATCCATTAGTGGTGAATCGCCGGATTCGTTTTCGATACAGTCGATAATAGATGCTTTGTCCGCGCCGGGTAGATTGGCACAGCGGCATTGCGAACCGAAAGTTTCCTGAATACTTTTTATCAGCTCAGGGAGGTCAACATTTTCAGCGTCCATCTTATTTATGACGATGAGCCGGGGCATGTTGGCTTGGGCAGCTAAATCGAACATTTTGCGTGTATTTGTTTCAATGCCGGCTGCTGCGCTAATCACGGCTATCGCCGTCTCGGCTGCGGGTATTGCTTTTATAGCCGGGCCGATAAAGTCCGGATAGCCCGGGGTATCGATGATATTTATCAGCTTGCCGGCGTGCTCGATGTGGACGATCGCCGATTGTATGGAATGCTGATGTTCTTTTTCCTCATCGTAGTAGTCACAGATGCTTGATTTGTCATCAACGCTTCCCAGCCGGTTCGTTGCACCGGTTTTGTGCAGCATTGCCTCGGCGAGGGAGGTTTTGCCGCTTCCGCCGTGCCCTAAAAGAACGATGTTACGAATGTCGCCGGTATCAGCCACTTTTCTTCTCTCCAAAAAGCTTGTTTTCCAAGTCCTCGTTTAATCAGCCTCAAAACCTGTGATAATACAGGTCTTCTGCCTAACCTTAATTTTGTATAATTTTACAATGTTATAGTATTTGGGGTATAAAGGACAAGGAATTTTTTTGGTATTTAAAAATGTAAAGGTTTCCCTTCGACTGCCCCTTCGGCTTCCCCTTCGACGGAGTTTACCCTGCTC